>JAWOCO010000065.1:0-5728 GCA_046483765.1 Alkalispirochaeta sp.
CTCCAGGCGAATCGTCCGACGCAGTCGTTGCGCCTCCTCCGCCTCGGAACTGTCGGGATACGCGGCCACCAGGCGATCGTACAACTCCAGCGCGCGCCGACGCTGATCGCGCTCGGTATAGATCTGGGCGGTAAGAAACAGGACTTCCGGAGTGTAGGAGCTGCGGGGAAATCGATCGATCAGCGGTTCCCACCACAACAGCGACCGCCCCGGCTCATCAAGCTCGTAGGAGGTAAGTCCCGCCCAATAGAGCGCACGATCAAGATCTTGCCCCTCCGGAAAGCGGGACTGATACTCACGAAACCGCTCCCGTGACTGTCGGAGGCTCCCCATTCCGTACAACAGCTCCCCCGCTTCCAGCAGCGCCGTGCGCCCGGCATCGGTCTCCGGAAACTGGTCGGCGATTTCATCGTAGCGGGTTACCGCCTCCTGCGTTCGTCCAGCGGAGGCCAAGGTGGTAGCGATGAGCTGCTCGTAGCGTACGCGCTCGGCGGTACCCTCAGCCGAGTCAGCCAGCGTCCGATACTGCGACAGGGCATCGCCAAAGTTCCCATCCTCGATGTGCAGGGTGGCCAGCAATTGTCGCGTGCGGATCTCTTCCGTGCGTGAGAGCGACTCCCCCAGAATGCGCAGAAGCTGGCTTCGCGCTTCGGAACGCTCTCCCCCCCGGTATAGCGTCCAGGCGTAGAGGTACCGTCCGTCGGCCTGGAGATCGGGCGACAGATCATCCACCACGGAGGCGATCCGTTCCCGGGCAGCAGACGTGTCACCCAGGCGGTACCGACTCCACGCCAAGTGGTACGAACGCACCGGTTCATAGCCGGCGTCGTCAACCGACTCCAATGCGGCTACTGCCGTTTCGTAGTCCTCCCGGTGGAAGGCGGCGATACCGCGCAGGTACTGCACTTCCTGCTCGCGGCCGCCAGGGAGTTCACTATCCTCCAGCCGAGAGATCTCCTGTTCCACCGCCGGAAACTGGGTAGCCGCCACCAGTGCCCGCACCAGTTCCAGCCGAGCCACCGCATCTTCGGGGCGCTCCGCCAGATACACTCGGTAGGATCGCACCGCCTCGGTGGAGTCGCCGGCCTCCAGGTACAACCGTCCCCGCAGTCGCATTAACGACGGGCGCTCGGCAAGCAGCGGCTGCGTCCTATTTGCCGTGAGCCGTTCCAGCACCTCTTCCTGGTGGCCGGTACGGTACCGAGCGAAGGCCCACGAGTAGAGGGTGCCACTGGTGGCTTCCACCACGTCGCCCGCTTCCAGGATCTCCGCGGCGGCCTCAAACTCGTTCGCCTGCAGATGAAGCCGAGCTGCCAGCGCCCGGCGCTCGGTGGTGGCCGCCTCGCTGACGGAGTCGTCCTCCAGCGAATCCCGCAGCAGCGAAAGTGCTTCTCCCGATCGGTCCTGGGAATCGATCGCCCGCGCCAAATACAGCGCGGCGGTTCCGTCGATCATCCGATCCTGGCGTACATCCCACAATCGAGAAAGGTATAGCTCCGCGAGCTCGTAGCGTCCCCGCTGCAGCGCGTCCGACCCCAGGGAGAACCAGAAATCAGCCAGCCGTTCCGGTTCAGGAGCGAGGCGCTGTTCCGCCTCCCGGTAGATGCGCTGCATCTCATTGCGATTCTGTCGATCCCGGGCGAGCGCGTAGAGTTGCCGGTAGGCCCACTGCGCGCTCCCGATGGAGTACTCGGTAAGTCGCCGGTAAAGCTCCTCGGCGCGATCATCGTTGTCCAGCTCCCGCGCCGCATCCGCAGCGTAGCGAATCCGCACCTCGGCGTACGCCTCATCGGTATCATCCACCGGATAGGAATCGTAGATCTCGAGCACCTCAGCATACTCGCCGGCCCGCGCTCCCAACTCCATGAGTACGGCAGCGGCATAGAGCTGTTCCGTTCCCGACGCTTCGTCGATGGCGCGGTGCAGATCGGTTCGCGCCTCCTCAGGACGTCCCGCCTCGAGACGACTCAACGCCCGGTACAGCCACGCCCGACCCTGCGGCGGTGTAGCGGTATCCACATGACGGGTGAGCGCTTGCTCTGCCAGGGCGTAGTCCTCTATCTGAAAGGCGGTGAGGCCGATCCACAGCTGAATCGTCGGCGAAAGCCCTCCGGCCCGCGCCCGGGCAGCGGTACGCTGCAACCGCTGAAGCGCACGGTCGTACTCTTCCTGGTAGAAATCACTCTGGGCGATACGGAGCTGCGCCTGGGTGCGGTAGGTGGATCCAGGATAATCCTCAAGGAGGCGCTGGAATCGCTCCGCCGCCAACTGATAGTTTCCCGCGGAAAACCGCCGCTCGGCTTCATCAAAGAGTTCACGGTCGTCGGCACCGGCTACGATCAGAGGAAACACCAGGGCGCATAGTACGAGTGCCGTCATTCGTCGGAGGATCATGGCTTGAGTCTATCCCACCGGTAGCGCAGATTCAACGCGGCGGGGACGGCGGATCAAAGGGCTGGGTCCCATCGATGCGGACCAAATGGATAAAATCCCCCTCGAAGCGACGGGTGAGCTCGTCGATACCGGTTTCTCGGTTGCGCTCCATCACCACCGGCCGAAACCGTCCGGTGTCGTCAAAATGGGGCAAGATCACCACTACGTGGCTGTGCTGCCGTAGGACCGCTTCGTCACCAAAGGGGCGGTTTACGCTTCCCAGATAGATCATCCCCGGCTCGAAGACGGCCAGCCAGTACATAATTCCCCGCAGATCATCTATCGGAAACCCCACATCCTCTCGATACCGGGCGGTAGCAACGGAGCGCACGTCCCGCGCCTCGGGATCGATCTCCTGTGGCGCAACATCGAGCCGCACCGCGTGAAGCTCCCGCGCCAGATTGCGGGTCCAGTCCAGTCCGAAATAGGGGTCCCGCGTCTCTTCAACCCGGCGGCTCCAGCGGGTACCCCGATGGTCATGGTGTTTCTCACGGAGGGCATCGATCGCGATCAGCGACCCCGTCTGAGGTCGGTAGAATCCATCCACCACCCACTTGGCGAATCCGGAGCAGTTGAACCCGGGGTCTTGTTCCATGGGCTCCAACGAATCGATAAATACCGGCACGCCCGCCGCATCCAGAGCCCCGTCATCGGCATCGGTGAGGTGGGGAAGTTCGCGGCGCAGCCGCGATACCACCTGGGCAAGGGCGGTGTACTCCGGCCGGCCCACGTCCGGTTCCGCGATCCGCCAGTCGATGATACCCGCCGTAAGTCGCTGAATTTCGGACACCGGGGTGCGCACGGCACGCTCCCACGAAATGGGGACCGTGACACCGCGATAGAACTGCCGCCCCGCCAGATACAGGTCCAGTTCCAGGGTCCGTCGATTCTCCCTGGGCCGCAGTCGGAAAAAGGTGCCTTCGTCGTAGTGCAAAAACACCTTGATCTGGTCGATCGCACCGTCGGAGCGCCGTTGCCGAACGATGAACGTACCGGGGCTGGCCAGATCCACCGGCGGGCGCTGGTAGCGCTGAAATACGAAATACCGGTTACCCCGCTGTTCGTCGATGCGCACCTCCACATCGGCCCTTCCCGGAACGGATAGGACCTGCGGAGATACGTCTGCCTCCGGGCGGGAGAGATCAACTATCCGATCAAACCACTCTCGCCGGGCAGCGCTGGTATCGAGGAGACCGGGGGGTTCGCCGCTCACCACGGCGGCGGCCCCCACCACGAGAAGCGCTGCCAGCAGCCCGACGCGCGGGGTCTTCACAATGAGCCCTCCCCTGTAAACAGCCAGATGCGCGTCATCCTCACGATCAACCCTCCACCGCCGGCCAGATGCGCGTCACCCTCACGATCAACCCTCCACCGCCGGCCAGATGCGTGTCACCTCACGTCTCCAGCCCTCACCATACCACGGTACCGGGCCCCTGGGCGGTGGCAGCGTAACCCACGGTGGCGCGAGCTCCAGCAGGTCCCGCTGCCACAGATCAAACCGCCACTCCCAGCCCCCATTCACCTGGGAGGAGGTCTCGTTCACGAGGGATTGGGGGTGCACGCGTCCCAGAGTCCACCGCCCCGCCGCCAGCGTATCCACCAGGGCCGGCCGCCAGGTGGGCAGGTGCAGCAGCGTGGCCTCCGGAAGGCGCGTGCCCCACTTCCGCTGCTGAACCGCGATCGCCAGCCCTTGCGGGTGTGCCGCTGCGGCAGCGGCCCACGCCGCCGACACCGAGGCCGGCACGGAGGGATCATCCGGTGCCCAGACGTAAGCGGTGGAGACTCCGTGCGCCTGCTCCCATGACTCCAGGTCCGTATCGGTGGCCAGGGCGATAAACAGGCTCATGCGCGGTGACCACCAGCGAGCCGCCCCGAGGCTCACCGGATACACCGAAAGTACGCGCCACGGCTGCGGGCCGTGGTCCGCGCTACCCACCTCCTGAGCACAGATCTCCCGATACTGCTCCACCGCCGCCACCGGAGCGGGCACAATCACCGGAGCCTCCCCGGCACCGGCAAGCCGGTGACGCAGGAGTGATCGCAGGACGCGCGCCGTCTTCCGGGGTGCGTCGGAAACAAACAGGTGAGAAATCGGAATGTGAACGATGCCGGTGGCGGGATGCTCGTCTCTCGCAGGAGCGGCCGCTATCCGCCGGCCCCAAGCCGCGGAGGCCGGCTTCTCTCGCTCTCCACGGGCGGGTATCAGCGGGGCTACCGTCATGGAGTCACCGGAGAGGGGGAAGGATCGAGCCGGTTCCGCATGCGGGGGATCACCGTGGCGGGCGGAGGCGGCGGCAATTTCTCGGTCGCCGGCGGCCCGATTGTACAGGAGTAACGTGATGAGACGGCTTCTGAGCGCCTCCAACCGCGCCTTAGTGTCGGCGGTACCCGGCTCGGCTTCATGCAGGATCTCGTTTCCCGCCGCCGCCACCGACATTCCGCGCTCCACCACCAGGTACCTGATCCGCAGTAGCATCCGTAACTGCGAACCGTTCCATACGCGGTAGCCGGACTCGTTGCGCCGGGGGCGAATGATCGGGAGTGACTGTTCCCAGTAACGCAGGACGTGGGGTTTCACACCGAGAAGACGCAAAACTTCCCGCGCTTCATACGTGCGTCGGTGCATCGCGATCGGCTACTCCTTCAACTCTACAAAAAACGGAATATGCTCAAAGCCCATTTCCTCTCGTATCCGGTTGCGGATAAAGCGCAGATAAAACTCCGGGAAACTCTTGCGGCGGTTCACAAACATGATGAACCGCACCGGATTCGTGCCGACCTGCGTAATATAGCGCACCTTGTACGGCTTTTTTCCCGATGGCGGCGGCGTCTCCTCCAGCCACCGTTGCAGCGCGTGGTTCAAGGGACCGGTGTCCACCCGACGGTGCAGCTCGCGGCGAACGTGAAGCAGGCGCTTCAGGAGCGCATCGACGCCTTCACCGGTGACGGCGGACAACGGCATGATCGGCACGTACTGGAACACGGGAAACAGAAAGTGGATTCGATCGGTGATCGCGTTGAGCTGGTTTCCCCGGTCGTCCAGAAGGTCCCACTTGTTCAATACCACAATCGTGCCGCGGCCGCGCTCGGTGAGCCGGGCGGCGATCTTCTTGTCCTGCTCACTGAGTCCCTTCACCGCATCGATCATGAGTACCACCATCTCCGCGGCGTCGATCGCATCGTAGGCGCGTTGCACCGCGTAGTACTCCACGTTCTCGTTTACCCGGGAGCGGCGTCGAATGCCGGCGGTGTCCACCACCACAAACTCCGTACCCCGAAAGGAAAAGTGCGCTTC
>JAWOCO010000300.1:0-3843 GCA_046483765.1 Alkalispirochaeta sp.
AAAACATTTAAATTTTCTTGAAGATAAACTAGTTCTTGCTCTTCATCTAATTTTTGCCCGTGGGCGTCCTGGGGGCCACCGGCTCGGGAAAGACCACGATGATGATGCTCCTCTCCCGCCTGTACGACCCCACCGGCGGACGGATCCTGATCGACGGCCACGATATTACCACCATCGACCGGCGCTGGCTGCGCCGCCACGTGGCGTTCGTATTGCAGGAGCCGTTTCTCTTTGCCCGCACGATCCGCGACAACATCTCCCTCGCCCGCAGCGCCGCCCGGGATGCGGAAATCACCGCCGCCACCCGCTCCGCGGCGGTGCACGATGTGATCGAATCCTTTACCCACGGCTACGAGACCGCCGTAGGAGAGCGCGGGGTCACCCTGTCGGGGGGCCAAAAACAGCGGGTGGCGATCGCCCGGGCGCTAATTATGGGCAGTCCGATTATGGTCTTCGACGACAGCCTCAGTGCGGTAGATACCCGCACCGACGCCCGCATCCGCTCCGCGCTTCTGGAGCGCGGCGCTACCACGTTTCTGATTTCCCATCGCGTCACCACCCTGGCGCGCACCGACTATCTCATCGTCATGGAACACGGCCGGATCGTGGAAGCGGGGCCGCCGGAGGAGCTACTCCGCCGGTCACCGGGCGGTGGGTCGGGAGCCGGCTTCTTCGCCCGCATCTGGGAACTGCAGCAGGGGGTTAGCGATGCCGATGCTTCGTGACCAGGTGTTCACCCAGCGCTTCGACTATCGCATCTGGATTCGTCTGCTCAAGCGGGCCCGGCAGTTCCGGGGAACGGTAATCACCCTGGTGATCGTAATGTTGGTGGTGGGGGCCGGGGACGCGCTCTTTCCCCTGCTCAACGGCATCGCCGTGGATCGCTACATCCAGACCGGCAGTCTCAGCGGTATCGGCAATCTGATTATCGCCTACGCGGTACTGGCGGTGGTGCAGGCGTTTCTGGTGTGGCTGCTCATCGTCTACGCCGGACGCATGGAGACGGGGCTGATGTACCTCTACCGGCAGGAGAGCTTCACCCATCTGCAACACCTGTCCATTGGCTACTTCGACCGCACGCCGGTGGGCTGGCTCATGTCGCGGCTCACCTCCGACATTCAGCGCCTGGGAGAAACGGTGGCGTGGGGGCTGGTCGATATCGTCTGGGGTCTGGCGATGATGCTGGCGGTGGCGGTGGCAATGATTATTCTGAACCCAGGGTTGGCGCTGTTGGTGCTTACGGTGGTGCCACCGCTGGCGCTGGCCTCCTACTACTTTCAAAAGCGCATTCTCGGGGCGCACCGTTCCGTGCGGCGGCTCAACAGCGAGATTAGCGCCTCCTTCAGCGAGGGGATCGCCGGCGCGGTCACTTCCAAGACGCTGGTGCGGGAGGCGGAGAACCTGCGGGAGTTCACCGAGCTCACCGGCCGCATGCGGGGCGCGGCGATCCGGGCGGCGGTGTTCTCCGCGCTGTACATGCCGGTGGTGCTACTCCTGGGCAGTGTGGGTACCACGATCGCCCTCATGGCGGGCGGCGCGCGCCTGGAAAGTGGCACCGTCACGGTGGGCGTAATTGTGGCGTTTGTGGGCTACACGGTGCAGTTCTTTGAGCCGGTGCGGGAGGTTGCCCGCGTGCTGACGGAGCTGCAATCGGCGCAGAGCGCGGCGGAGCGCATCGCCGGCCTCCTGGAGACGCAACCGGAGATCACCGACGCGCCGGAGGTGGTAAAGCGCTTCGGCTCCATTCTCGAGCCCCACCGGGATCAGTGGCCACCCTGCCGCGGGGACGTTCGCTTTGATCACGTATCGTTCCACTACCACGACGGCCAGCCGGTGCTGCAGGATTTCAACCTCACCGTGGCCGCGGGAGAGTCGGTGGCGTTAGTGGGAGAGACCGGCTCCGGCAAGAGCACGATCGTCAATCTCATCGGGCGCTTCTATGAACCGATAGCAGGCCGTGTCCTCATCGACGGTGAGGATCTGCGTTCCCGCAGTCAGTCCTGGATTCACAGCCAGTTGGGCTACGTACTCCAGACGCCGCAACTCTTTCGCGGCACCGTGCGGGAGAACATCGCCTTTTCCCGCTCCGATGCCACGGAGGATGAGGTGCTGGCAGCGGCGCGCATGGTGGACGCCCACGAGATGATCACCGCGCTCTCCGACGGGTACGAACATGAGCTGGGAGAGGGTGGCTCCGGTATTTCCACCGGTCAGAAACAGCTCATATCCTTTGCCCGGGCGGTCCTGGCGGATCCACGAATCTTTATTCTCGATGAGGCCACCAGCAGCATCGATACGGAGACGGAACTGCGGATTCAGCACGCGATTCGTTCGATGATGACGGGACGAACCAGCTTCATTATCGCCCACCGCCTATCCACCGTGCGCCACGTGGACCGGATCCTGGTACTGGAGCAGGGAGTCGTTATCGAATCGGGGACCCATGAGGAACTGGTAACCGCCGGTGGCCGCTACTCCGAACTCTACCGTGAGTCCCTCAGGTAATGTGCAGCCCGGGGGCTACGGCCGGGAGCGTTTGGCGCCGTACATCTGGGAATCCGCATAGCGCACCAGCTCGTCATAGCTGGTGCCGTGGTCCGGGAAGAGCGCATAGCCGGTACTCGCCGATACGGAAACTGAGCCGGCGGCGGCGCCGTCACTAGCGGTAATAGCGATCGGCCCGGATACCGCCTGCTTGAGCTTGGTGGCGATCGCTTCCACCACCTCCGCCGAGGGCCCGACTGTGAGCACCACCACAAACTCATCGCCCCCGACCCGGGCCACCAGATCATCGGAGCGGGTAGCCTTTTGAAGCCGGGAGGCAACTTCCTGGAGCACGGTGTCTCCCGCGTGGTGTCCGTGGGTGTCGTTGATCGGTTTGAAATGGTCCAGATCGATAAACACGATCCCCAAGGGCTCCGAACTATCCCGACGCTGGTCCAGACTGGCGGTAATAAACTGCTGAAACATGCGGCGGTTACTCACCCCGGTAAGATGGTCACGGTTGGCGAGTTCACTGATGTGGTCGTAGGCGTGGCGTAGCTCGTCCTTCTCCTGCACCACCAGGCGGTTTAACACCGTGACGCGGTCGATAATCAGCGCGTTGTCGATGGCGATCGCCAGAAACGCCGCCAGCGTCCGGACGATTCTGATGTCCAAATCGGAGTAGGCGTGCGCCCGATGGGTCTGCACGCTCAACACGCCCACCAACCGATCCTTGACCAGCAGCGGTAAATACAGGGCTGAATAGTTTCCGTCGCGCTCCGCATGCTCGGGATAGGCGTTTAGATAGTGGTGATATTGCGCGTTCAAATCCTCGATGATGATCGCTTCCCGGTGGCCAACCACCCAGGCGCTGAAGGTGGCGCCCTCTTCCAAGGACACCTCATAGGGATTCAGGCGATGACCGTTTTCGATCACCAGCCGGGACTCAAGGCGGTGCGCATCTTCATCGTAGACGCCGATGGAGAATACCTGGGCGTCGAGGACGCGATTCACGTGGTCGTAGATCTTGTCCAGGATCTCATCCAGGTCCAGGCTGGAGGTGATCTCCTGCGCGATTTCACTCACCGCCCGCAGGCGCTCCGCCTCAATCGTACGCGTCAGATCTTCCAGCCGGTGTTCCGTCCAGTCCGCCTGTAACTCGGTCTTAAGATCCATGTAGCGCTTGTACTCATTGAGCGCCGCCGCCAGATCGCCGCGCTCTTCGGTGAGCTCCGCCAGACGGTGGTGTAACCGATACGTGACGTGGCGCGCGTTGATGTGCAGCGCCAGATCCCGGGCGTGACGGAACATCTGCTCCGCCATGTCCGCCTGACCCACCTGGCGGTGAAAGTCACCGAG
>JAWOCO010000274.1:0-4582 GCA_046483765.1 Alkalispirochaeta sp.
TTTGTGTATCTGGTCCTTGTAACCGGTCGATGGTGAGAGGATCTCCGCCACGAGGTCAGGCGCCGCGTGAGCACCTTTGTCATCCAGCCGGGAGGGATCGCAGAAGACAGAGATGTCCGGTTGGACCACCGTGGGGGTGTCGTCCTCCGACTGCGCCGGGTCATCGTGCAGGCGAACGTCGAAGGGAGCGAGAAAGGTTGTGCACCCGGTGCGGTCGGTGATATCGGCGATCTTACGGAGGAGGCCCAAGAGAATCGTCTGGTGTCCCGGCGAGGGAGTGGGGCTCATGTTCCAGGCAACGCCGTCGATCAGCTCCCACCGTTCTTCGTCGGGCCACACCCTGTAGTCGCCGTAGGTGTAACCGGCGGTTTGTTCCGTGGGTGACGCCATGATAACGGGGAGTATACCACCCGTGGATTCGGTGGTGTAGTCCACCTCACTGGTAATCTGACCGCAGAGTTCCCCCACCGAACACTGTAGGTTTTTGTTGTTTTCTGACCAGATCGGGACTACCATAGTTTTATAAAAGTTACATTGGAGTATCTCATGTCCTTTCGGTTCTGCCGTGGTCGCGCACTCCCGATGGCGCTCACCTTCTATCTGGTAACCGTGTTTCTTGCACCGGTCCCGCTTCCGGCCCAGAGATCAGGCGACGCATCCTCCGGCGCTGCGGCGGAGAATGACATCGCCGCCCCATGGGTCGTGGTGATCGTCCCGGAAACAGAAGAGGGTGACCCCCGTACCGAGACGGTGGCGCTGGTCGTTGCCGACACGATCGAGATGACTCTGCGACTCATCGGTGAATACGCGGTTCAGCCCCGACCCGAGGGAGAGGCTGCGCCCGGCGCGACGGAGGTTGCGGCGTACGCCGAACGGGAGCGCATGGATTACGTGGTCTTTGGCGAAGTCAGCGCGGATGCAGAATCCGAGACCCGGTTCAGCCTCTCCGTTTATAGCCGCGAAGCAGATGCAGTAACCCTCGAACGCGAGGCAGTCGCTCGTTCACTCTTCGATACCTTCTCCGTGGCCGATGAACTCTCGGCTGAGCTCCTGGGGGCGTTCACCGGACAACGGATCGCCTACGGTCGGGTCGAACTCCGGAACGAGGCGGACCTACCCGGCACGTACCGGGTGTACATCGACGGGTCGCCGGCGGGTACGAGTGTCACGATGCTGGACCGAGTCCTGGTGGGTGAGCGGGAAGTGGCGGTGGAGGCGCTCCAAGGACCCCAGGCAGGGACGATCATCACCCGGCAGCAGCTCACCGTAACCGAGGGTGGGTTCGCGCGCATCACCTTCGTCGCCGAGGGTGTTCCGGAACCGGAGCCCAAGCAGCAGCCGGACCCGCTGGCGCCGGTAGAGCCGCCTCCCGCCGCGATTCCGCCGGTCGCGGTCAGTCCGCCTCCGTCCGACGCGGCCCCTGACGAAGCAGCTGTGGTGGAGGAGCCGGAGATCCCCCTGGAGTGGCGGGTGTATCCCTGGCGGCGATGGGAGCGCGAACGGGAACTCATATGGACCGCAGCGGCACATTTGGGAATCGAGGATATACGGAACCGGGACGGCGGTGACACCACCACTGCTTCGCTATCGCGGTTCCAACTGCACTGGGATCTTGGACCGCGGCACAGGCTCCTGCTGGGGAGGGAGAGTGTTGACCGCCGGTACAACGACGAACACACGAACCATTTCAATTCTCCCGATCTGCTCACGGAGGACCTTACCTATGGCTATGTGGAACGCACCCAGCGAATCTACGCCTGGTATGGACGGCGCTTTGCCCCGCTGAGTTTCATGCACTTCGTTCCAGCCGTACGGCTCGGCGTCGAGCAGGAAGCACGCTTGGTGAGCTATGTCGACGAGACAGGCTCGACCATTCCATTGCCACAAAATCCGGGCTCCTCATCGGTACAAGACGATCTCACCGGTGCGCTCTTCTGGAATTTGGCTCCCGCAGCCGAGATTGCCACGGAGTTCTATCTCCGCCGTTTCTCGCTGCAGTTCACCCTCGGCACATTGGGTGTGATTCCGATTGGCCTCGATGGCACCGATTACGAAGTAACCATCAACAGTTTTGACCGGGAGACCGATGAACCGCTGTCATTCGTCGTGGCCGGTTCCCGGGCTGCGTCATTCAGCTGGTATGCACTCATCGGTGCAGGGTACAGCTGGGGTGGCAACGAGGCGCGGATTAACGCCACCTCGCCGCAGCGCGAACCCGCCCGCGTATACCCGCCGACCCAGCGCCGCCGCTGGGGAGTGGCACTGCTGCCCTCGGTCACGATGGGACGCTTACTCGCCCCGGGCTACGGAGGTTCGCTGTTTTCGATGGGAGTAGGGACCGGACTGTCCCTCCAGGTAACCCACGCGTCTGGATACCTGTTGGGTCTCGGAGCCTCGACAGCGACTATTGGTGATCGGTATGTATCGAGACTGTACCAGACAGAGACCGACCCCACCGTGCGAACAAACGAAGGAATCGACGCCGGCGATGGGGATCGCTTCCCGGTTGTTGCCCTGGGACGAAGGCTGTCGCTACGTCCGTCGCTGTTTCTCCGGCTGGAGTACCGCATCGCCCGGCACCAGGCGTTCATTGAACTTGGCGAGGTTGACGGGGCCACCGACATCGAAGAAATGGAGTACGTCCAGGCGGGGCCCCATATTGCTTTGGAACACGCGCTTCCCGGAAGCGGAGCGTTGGTGTTCGGAGGGCTTCAACTGTACAACCCGCTCCCAACCGGCAGCACCAGGTACAGCGAAGGGGAAGCCGTATACTGGTTCGGTGAGGCGCTCTCCTTCACGCCCGACGGGTATTCCTTCATGGTCTCCGAGCTCACCGCGGAATTTGGGATATCGTTTCGCCTTGCGGGAACGCCGCAACGTATGCTGGCGGCGGAGGGACGAGACGACGAATGGGTACGCTATTCTCGCGAGGGGATTGGTGCGGAAGAAGAGCCTACCACCGGCGCGTCGGAATCCGTCACGCGCGACGAAGCGCGCTGGTGGGTCCCACGGGTTTCGACGGGACTTGGTGTTGAGTACATCATCGCCGATGGCGAGTTTTCCGACCGTTACGGCGCAACGATGATCCTTCCGATGGCGTTGCGGTTCCCATTTGGTCTGGAGTTCGGTGTGCAAAGCTCCCTTCCCCTCGGTTCCCGAGGAGTTTCAAGTGCTCTGGATGAGCGCAGGGTGACCGAAGTCATCGAACCGGGAACGGGTGAGCGCCTCGAAGCGGAAGGCCGACTGAATCGGATTTTCGCCATCGACCTCGGCTACCGTTTTCGTCGTAACCATCGACTCTCGTTTCGGCCGGGGGTACGGTACGTTCTGTTGGACGACGAGCTGTGGAATATCCGCACCATTCGTGAAGACGGCACGATTCTGGCAACAGATGAAGGGCGTTTTGCCCACGCCGGAGTCAAAGCACTGAGTGGGTTCGCCGCAGACGTCTCTTACGCTCTGAGCGACCGAATAGTGCTGCGGGCAGTGGGATCCCTGCTCCCGATTAGTCGTTACCAAGAAGTAGATGTCAGCCCGGCGCTGGCACCCACCGTGACTCACCGGCTTACCAATGCCCTCGGTAGCTTCGGAATCCTCCTCACCGTGGAGTGGTAAGACGCCAAGCTGTGATAGCACGCACGTCCCCGAAGGGATATCTCCAGAGCGCTACTCCACAACCCTCACATACCAGCTCCACCGGTATTCGCCCGCGCCACTTTGCCAGCGGGGATGGCAGTCGGGGCCGCAGGCGGCGGTCCCGATGCCGCGGTGGAAGTGATCGGCGATGAGCACGGTCTCCCGGCGCGGTTCGATCTGGTAGGTGTGGGTGAGTTGGTCCAGGTCTTCCGGGGCGGTGTGCAACGCGGAGAACTGAAACGGCGTGTCCCCGGCAGCGAGGGTGAATCGGGGCAGGTGCTGGTCCGCACCGGCCGGCGCCAGTTCCGCCCAGCGTGTGTCGGCGTGGCCACCGTGTTCCTGCGGCACGACGTAGGGCACGTACTGATCGGTGACGCTGCTGGTGTAGCGGCCCAGCGGGTAGCCCGCGGTGCGGTCGGGATAGCTTTCCCGGGGGCCGCGGCCGTACCAGCTGAGCTGCTCATATTCCGCCGGCAGTTCCAATCGTAGTCCCACCCGTGGCAGGTCCGACACGCTCGGATCGATCGTGGCCACGGCGTCGAGCCGGTACCACCCCTCGGCGGCGGTCAGCTCAAGCGCGAGCGTCGCCCGCCGGGTTGCCCCGTGGCGGTACTCCGCGGTGAGCCGGCCCACTCCATCGCTGCTCCAGGTGGCGGTGAGCTCGTTGAGGCCCGCGGCGATCCACCGGGAACCGGGCTTGCCCTCCTGGTCCGGCATGTGGCGGATGAGGTCGTTCTCGGTGGGAGCGCGCCACAGCGCCAGCGAGGGACCACTCACGGAGAGTTTGCCGGCGGTGAGTCGCGGCGTCCCACTCTCATCCAGGGCGAGGCTCAGCTCGGCGGATTCGCCGGCCGATGCCACGCCGCCGCTACCAGCAGTCGCGCCCACTGCTGCGCGGGCGGGACGTAGCGCCGTAGCGCCGCTCCCGGCGGCCGCGGCCGCGCTC
>JAWOCO010000113.1:0-6788 GCA_046483765.1 Alkalispirochaeta sp.
GACCACGGCTTGCCGGCGTTTGGAGCGCTCGTGGTGATCGCCTCCGCTCTCGCCGCCCGGGAGGCGGCGTTTTTTTTCCCCGCCTCAGCGCGCACCTACCCCGGCAGCCCGATTCTGATCCCGATTATTGGTACTTCGGTTCCCACGATCGGCTATCTCTCATCCCTGGCAGGTGCCGAGCGATTGCCGGGAGGGGTCAGTGCCTCGGTGATTGTCGTGGCCACACTGACCGTGGCGGCCGCGCTGATTATGGCGGTACAGGTAACCAAACGTACCGAGAGCGACATCGATCGGATCGTGCCGGTGGTAACCAGCCACCTCTTTCTGCTGATCTATCCGGGGCTTTTCACGTGGCACGCGGCACGGTTGGTGAGTTTTGAGTACAACTCGGAGCTTCTGCTGGTGTTCTTCCTGGCGGTCTATTTGAACGACAGTCTGGCGTGGTTCTTTGGCCGACTTCTGGGACCGCTTACCCGTCGTCGAGACTCCGCGCCGCCGGTGGCGATTAGTCCCAACAAGTCCATCATCGGGTTTATCGCTGGATTTCTCACCAGTGTTATCGTTATTGTAGTCGCAGGAATAGTTCGCCCGGACGTACTGCCGGGGCCAACAGTTCTGCATCTCCTCTTTGGAGCTGTCATCGGAGCGACTTCAATTATCGGGGATCTGGTGGAATCGGGATTCA
This sequence comes from Alkalispirochaeta sp., assembly GCA_046483765.1. Classification (GTDB taxonomy): domain Bacteria; phylum Spirochaetota; class Spirochaetia; order DSM-27196; family Alkalispirochaetaceae; genus Alkalispirochaeta. The sequence continues at coordinate 686 of JAWOCO010000113.1, forward strand.
AGCGCTCCGCCGCTGTCAAAGATTCCGGTCAGCTCATACCTGGTCGTGGAGGTCTTCTGGATTCGATCGACTCAGCAGTATTCGTGGCGCCGTTCTTCTTTTACGGCTGCGTGATACTGTATGGTATCTAGGAGTTTCAACGTATGCTCAACGTCCTGATCGGCCTGCTCGGCCTCGGACTGGTTATTTTTGTCCATGAAATGGGACACCTGATCGCCGCCAAGATGAACGGTGTTCGCGTGGAAGCGTTCAGCGTGGGATGGGGAAAGAAGATCTTCTCGTTTCAGCGCGGCGGCACCGACTACCGGATTAGTTGGCTGCCTATCGGCGGATACTGCAAAATGCAGGGCGAGCACGCCCTCCTCCAGGCGTGGCAGAATCGCAGCTCCCGGATCGATGTGGAAGAGGGAGACTTCTACGCTGCCGCCCCGTGGCGCCGGATCGTGATTCTCTTTGCCGGACCGCTGGTAAATTTTGTTTTTGCGGTAATTGTTCTGGCGGCGATCGCCATCGTCGGCTATACGATTCAGACGTTTCCCAACCGCATCGTTCGGGCGGATGAATTCGGCATGAACGCCGGTCCCGCCGCTGAGGCCGGATTCGAGACGGGAGACCGGATCGTTGCGATCAACGGTGAAGAAATCGAGTCGTTTCGCGATCTTCAGACGGAGATCGGACAATCCGCCCAGCAGGAGCTTGAGGTCACCCTTGAGCGGGACGGCCAGCGCCGTTCCACCACCGTGGTGCCCGAACTCAACACCCAGACCGGTGCCGGTAGAATTGGTGTATTTCCGTGGGTGGAACCGGTCATCGCTGAGGTTGCATCTTCCTCCGCCGCGGAGATCGCCGGTATCCAACCGGGTGATCGTATTCTCGCGGTTAATGACACGAATACCCCCCACTCCATCGCCGTGGAACGCGCGCTGTCGGAGGCGGGCAGCTCATCGGTAGAGCTCACGGTGGCTCGAGACGGTGCTACCCAGCAGATAAGGGTTGTCCCCGATACCAATGAGCAAGGGACCCCTTCCCTGGGAGTCGCGTACGAGACGATGAGCGTAGCTACTCCGCAGTTCGGACTGTTCGGTGGAATCGCGGAAGGGGTACGCCAGGCGATCGAGACACTCCAACTCACCATTCGGGGGATCGGCTTGCTCTTCGCCGGGGTAGATCTCAACCAGGCGCTCATGGGACCGGTACGCATTACCTACATGGTGGGCGAAATCGCTACCGCCGGAGCCGAAAGTGGTCTCGGCCGGGGAATCTTTTCCTTCTTTAACTTTCTCAGCCTGATCAGCATTACCTTGTTCTTTATGAACCTGCTGCCTATACCGGTTCTCGACGGAGGCCAGATCGTACTCAGTCTGGCAGAAATGGTCCGCCGCAAACCGATTCACCCCCGCGTGGTCTACCACTATCAGGTGGTGGGTAACGTGATCGTGCTGGGGCTGATGTTCTTTGCCCTGTTTAACGACATACTCTTCTTTGCGCGAGGTTAGTGTCTGATGCGCTCTTCTATTCGTCTTCTGATCATCCTAACTGTACTCGTATTCGCTACGCTACAGCTCTCCGCGATTCAGCCGGTCACGGTGCGCACCGGGCATAGCCAGCCGGTGGCCGGCATCGTCTATGATTCCGACAATCAGATCCTGTTTACCGCTGGAAATGACGGAAAACTCATCGTCTGGGATGCTGATTCCGGACGACTGCTGCAAAGTATTCGGGCCGACCAGCTTCCGGTTAAGAACGTGCAGCTCTATCCGGATGGTGAACGCATCGCAGTGTACTCCTCAGACGGCCAGAGAGACCGGATTACCGTCTGGAACTGGCGGGATGGGGAGCGGGAGTTCCTCCACATTCCTGAAGATGAAGTACTCACCATGACCGTGTCGCCGGAGAATTCCTATTTACTGTACTCAACCCCCTCCCGGGAAAGCGTGCGAATTCTTGACGCCGATTCCGGTCGCCGCCTTCCCTTCCTGAGGCAGGCCACTGGAATTATCGGATGGATGGTGGTGGCCGGCAGCGAGGAACGAGTCATGACCTATGCCCCGTCATCCGGCCGGATCACCTATCGCACGATCGTCACTGGAAGAAGCGTAGCTGAGTTTACGGGCCCCTCGGATTTGACGCTGCTCACTCTGCTTCAGAGCAATCGCTACGCCGCGGCCCGCGATGCCGATGGATTCCTGGTGGTGATTGACCTCCTCAGTGGTGAGGTCGTGGATAGCACCGCTGCAGGAACGATCGTGGGAATTTCCGTGGACGAACGTAACGGAGACATCATCCTCATCTCCTCCAACTTCGGCGGTGGGCGATCAATTCGCAGATACCGCCTGGTAGATGGTGAGTTACAGCAACGGTACGCCACCCGTCGGCAGTTTCCCGACGCCGTGACGCATATCACTCCCGCGGGACGAGGTTTCTTCGCCGCGGAACCCACCGGCGAGATCCTCCGATGGCTTCCGTTTGAAGCGCAGCCGATCACCTTCGCCGAATCTACCGTGGAACCGATTATGGACCTCCACGTCACCAACCGTCGCATGCACATGCTCACCGCCCAGCGGGTGATTACGATCGCCAGCGACTTTTTCAGCGATCAGGCCCGTACCCGGACCTCGGAAGGGTTCGTCCGCCAGAACATCGTCGAGGTTCCCGCCGGTGACCGAAGTGACTTCATCGAGGCCACCGGACAGGACCTGCTCGTGTGGACCCCATCCAACGCGGATGCCCGGCTTCAGGAGTATCAGATTGAATCCGGCGAACTCACACCACTCTCCTTTGACATCGGTTCCGGTTTGGCCTCGCTCGATGCCTACGAGGATGAAATCCTCACCCTATCCCGGTCCGGCGTGGTGGAACTCCGTGATCGCTCAACCGGCAGCCTCCTCATGGACTATCGTGGCCGCGGACTCCAGGCGGCGATCCGCACCTCCCGCGGCGTCTTTATCGGCAAAGCCGCCCAAGGACTCCTGGACTCCTCTATTCTGCGGGTGAATACCGAAACCCGCGAAACGGTGCCGCTCGACTCTGAAAGCGACTTGGTGTTCTTTCTCGATTACGATGAACGCCGGGGCCGACTCTTCGCCATCGGCGTGCGCCGAGACGATCGCGGCAACACCAGTACCATTGTAGAAGTCTTTGAAGGAACTAACCTCACCCGCCGTCGGACTATTCTTGAAATCTCTGGCGAGTACCTGGATGCGGAGCTGATCCATGATCCGGTCACCGGCTCCGCCTATACCACTCTCGACGATCGAGGCGGTATTCTGCGCTGGGACGGCTCCCGCGTGTCGGAACTACTGAGGAATCACCGACACATTCCCCGCAAGATCTATCTCCAAGGGGATTTTCTCGTCAGTCTAAATCGCGACGGCAGCGTATCGGTAATGGACCGTTCTCGTGGCGAGCCGGTGATGGATTTCTATGTGGCTGCTGATGATCGCGGCTCCTGGGTAGCGCTCCGCGCCGATGGACGCTTCATCGCCTCTGAGGATCAGCTGGCAACGGAGGAGTTTCTGAGTCTCAATGAGGGTCGGACCCTTCGATCCCGACGCATCGATATTCGTGAGGAAGAGTTGGATCAGGTGGAAGACTCAGAAGAGATTGATTCTCGGATTCACCGATTTGACAGTGCAGATGACGAAGATGAAACCGATGAATCCGACGAAACCGGGTCGGATTCCTTCGATCCGTTCAGTGGAGATCCGGCTCCCTCGTCATGAGCCGGGATCTGTCCCCGTCAGCTACGACCTGTTGTAGTCCGCTGAGATCTTCTCGATCGCTTCCTCCACGGCGGCGCGAATCTCGTCGCCGTGCTCCTGCATGAGGGTGTCCGCATAGAGCCGACCCAGAAGGTTTACGCGGTACATGGGACGCACGTGATTGAGTGCATACGCCGCCATATCCAGAATGCAATCCTCGCCGGAACACGCCCGGTCACCGACCAGTTCCAGCTGCCGGCCCAGTTCTTCGATAATCAGCCGTTCCGCCTCGTTGGTGAGGTCCTCGAAATTGTACATCGTTGTCAGGTCCATAGCTGTTACCCTCCCTCTTCCATATCATCGGCGAGATTCTCGAACTTGGTATACCGCGGAATAAACGCGATCTGAATCGTTCCCACCGGGCCGTTGCGCTGCTTTGCCACAATTAACTCGGTTTCTACCACACTCATCGTTTCGGTCGACTCTTTTTCCAGATTTCGTTCGCGGTGCAAGAACAGGACGACATCCGCATCCTGCTCGATGCTCCCTGATTCACGAATGTTCGAGAGCATCGGCCGCTTCCCCTCGGTATCCCGGGACACCTGAGAAAGGGCAATCACCGGTATCTCCAACTCCCGAGCCAGCGCCTTCAAGGAGCGTGAAATATCCGCGATCTGTTCATGGCGCGCAAGTTCTGCGTTCTCGTTGGTGATGAGCGTCAGGTAATCGACCATAATAATGCGCACGCCATGCTGACCCACCATGCGCCGCGCCTGCGCCCTGAGATCCAGCAGGCGCATCCCGGGAGTGTCGGAGATCCATAGCGGCGAGTCGTAGATCCGGCTGGCGGCGTTTGTGAGGTTGGCGAAATCCGAGGTACGCAGCATACCGGTACGAATGACCTGGCTGGCGATCCGCGCCTCACTGGCGATGAGCCGCTGCATGAGCGCCATATCACTCATTTCGAGGGTGAAAATACCCACTGGAATCTTGCGGCCGATGGCAATATTGGCTGCCATGGACAGGGCGAACGCCGTTTTCCCCACCGAAGGGCGAGCTCCGATCACGATGAACTCACTATTCTGAAACCCGCTGGTCATATTGTCCAGCGCGTGAAACCCGGTGGGAACCCCTGTGTAGTCATCCTGGTTATGGTACAGCTTCTCGATCGCGTCGACGGTACGCTTCACCACTTCCTTGGCCGGCTGAAATCCCTGTGTCTGATTCGTCTCCGCCAGTTCAAAGATGCGACGTTCCGCCTCTTCGATCACCTGACGCGTGGGAATCGTGTCGTCGAAACAGCTCTCGGTGATTTCCGCCGCCAGTGTGATCAGCCGTCGCCGCAAACTCGTCTGCTGCACGATCTGGGCGTAGTATTCTACGTTGGCACTGGTGGGAACGGCGGTGGTAAGGGATGAAATGTAGGCAGCGCCACCGATGCGGTCCAGTTGACCGGTGGCCTGAAGCTCCGAGGTAAGGGTAATGAGATCGATGCTTTCGCCCCGATCCCACAAATGGAGAATCGCTTCAAAAATCTTGCCGTGCGCCTGACGGTAAAAATCACCCGGGCGGACGTAATCCACCACCCGGGTGATGGCCGGCGCATCCAACAAGATTGAGCCGAGGGAAGCGACCTCGGCATCGATATTATGCGGGGGAAGTCGCCCTTCCATGGGGCGGCTTACTCCTCTTCTTTTTCGGCTTCGTCTGCCTCTTCGGCGGCCTGCATAGCGATCATCTCAGGATCCAACTCTTCCTGAGCATCCTGGGCGTCGCCCTCACCAGCGTCACCGGCATCAGCAGCCTCACCGGCTTCAGCACCTTCACCAGCCTCTTCAGCGGCGGGAGCTTCCGAACGCTCTTCAGTGGCGGCGGGCTCCTTGGCCTTTTGAGCTTCAATTTCCCGCGCGTTACTGGCTTCTACCGAGACGGAGAGTACCGCTTCCTCGTCCCCGTAAAGACGGATCCGAACCTTGAAGTTTCCCGTCGTCTTGATCGTATTTTCCGGTACATCAACTTTCTTCCGCTCGACTTCAATCCCGCGGGCGGCAAGCTGTTCCACAATCGTAGCCGCACTGACCGAACCGAAGAGCTTGCCATTGGTACCGGCGGTCATGCGGACCACCAGAGGCTCTTGCTCGATCTGGTCCTTAATGGAGGCGGCCTGGCGCCGCTTTTCGGCTTTGCGCGCTTCGATATCCGCACGACGAACATCGATCATCTCGCGGTTGCGCGCGTTGTCCTCCAGGACAAGCCCCTTCGGTAAGAGATAGTTGCGGGCGTAACCCGGCGCTACCGTACAGACGTCTCCCTCTTCACCGAGGTTGGCCACGTCAGTGTTAAGAATCACCTTCATATTCTTCTCCCCTTCTGTAATCTACCCATACTTCGCTCATGCCCAG
>JAWOCO010000321.1:0-3313 GCA_046483765.1 Alkalispirochaeta sp.
TATACCGGGTGAAGGGCGCGGTACCGGAGGAGGAGTACACGATTCCCCTGTCGAGCTCCGACATCAAGCGTGAAGGCTCCGATGTGACGGTGGTCACCTGGGGGCGCATGGTAAACCGCTGCCTGGAGGTGGCGGAGGAACTCGCCACAGAGGGGATCGAGATGGAAGTGGTAGATCCGCGGACGCTGATGCCGCTGGACGAGGAACCGCTGGTGGCGAGCGCCAAGAAGACCGGTCGCGTGCTTATCGTCCATGAGGCGGTACAGACCGGCGGCTATGGCGGTGAGATCGCCGCCCGTATCGCCGATAGCGAGGCGTTCTACTATTTGGACGCACCGATCAAGCGCCTGGGTGCCCTCGATGTTCCCGTGCCGTACAACCCTGTGCTGGAGGCCAACGTGGTCCCCACCCATGAGAAGATCACCGCTGCGGTGCGGGATCTCCTGCAATAGCCGGAGGAGGAACCGATGGCCACATCCATTATTATGCCCAAAGCCGGAATGGCGATGGAAACCGGCACGATCATCGAATGGAACGTCTCCGTGGGAGACCGAATCGAGGTCGGTGACGAGATTCTGGAAATAGAAACCGATAAAGTGGCGATGCCGGTAGAGGCGGAAACCTCGGGCTACCTGCTCGCCACTCTGGCGCAGCCTGGTGACGTGGTACCGGTGACCGAGACGATCGGGTGGATCGGTGAGCAGGGCGAGGCGGTGCCGGAGGCGGACGCCGCCGCATCCTCCGCCCAGGCTACGGCGTCCTCCGCTCAGGATGCCGGCGGGGCCGTCGCCGGCGATGCTCCGGCTGAGTCCACGCAGGCTACGCAGCCGCAGCAACCGCCGAGCCCCGCTGGTTCTGCAGCCGGACCCGCCACCGGTGATACCCCCGCAGGGGCTGCCGGCCCCGGCGTAGAACGGGTCGGGGATCGCGTAAAGGCAACTCCCGCCGCCCGGCGCCGCAGCGCTGAACTCGGGATCGATTTGACGCACGTGGCCGCCTCCGGACCGGACGGCGATATTCGCGTGCGGGACGTAGAGGCCGCCGGTACGTCTGCCGCGGGCGGAGCCGCAGCCGCCCGAGGCCCCGCCTCCGCCCCAGGTAGGACCGCCCCAGCCACGGCCGCCGGCCTTGGAGCGACCGCTGCCCCAGGAACGACCGCCACCCCAGGTACCACCGCCGGCGTCACTCCCCTGGCGCGGCAGGAGGCGCAACGCGCCGGCCTCTCGCTGGACGGTGTGCACGGTTCGGGTCCCGGAGGACGGATTCAGCGCCGGGACGTGGTGGAGCAGGCTGCCGTGGCGGCCCAATCCTCAGCGGCGCGCGGCGATATTCAGCCCAGTGCTACCCCGGCGGCCGCCCTCACCGGCGACACGCGCACCCCCCTGGCGGGAATGCGCAAAGTCATCGCCCAGCGCATGAGCGAGAGCCACGCCACGATGCCACCGGTCACCTTGAACAGTGTGGCCCGCATGGACGCGTTGCTGGATCTGCGCCGCCAACTCAATGACGGAGCGGAAGCCGCCGGCCGCCGGAAGTTCTCGATTAACGACCTCCTGTTGGCGGCGGCGGCCAAGGCGGTGCGCCGCGCTCCTTGGGTAAACGTGAGTCTGGACGGTACCGAGGTGGTGCAACACCAGGAGATCAACCTGGGCATGGCGGTAGCGCTTGAGCAGGGACTGGTGGTACCGGTAATCCACGGCGCCGATGGGCTGTCGCTCACCCAACTTGCCGAGACCGCGCGAGATCTGGGGCGCCGTGCCCGGGAGCGTAAGCTGGAAGTTCCCGATCTGGAGGGCGGCACCTTTACGGTGACCAACTTGGGCATGTACGGAATTACCACCTTCACCCCGATTATCAATCCCCCGCAGGCGGCGATTTTGGGCGTGGGTACCGTGCGGACCGAGTTGGAGCTGGGCGAGAATCAGACAGTGCGACAGCGTTCGATGATGGATCTCAGTCTCACCGCCGATCACCGGCTGATCGATGGGGCCCAGGGGGCGCTCTTCGTAAAAGAGATAGTAGCATTTCTGGAAAATCCAGCCCAAATCCTGGTGTAGCTACCGGGGCTGTATCGAGAAGCGTGTTGCAATTGCGGGACTAACTACCGCACCGGTACAGAGTTATGGCGTACCGGTGCGGTTCACCAACCTAATCTCTTGAGCCGTCGGGAATTGTCGCAGAATCTGCAACAGGATTCTCTATATACCCGGCGGCCTCAATGCCGGGGAGGGGATCGAGCGTGGGCTCGGTGACATCATGAATCCAGACGTCCGAGCTCACCCGGCGCCACCCCACCACCAGGCGCGTCAGTTCCTCAAAGTTCAGCGCCAGATACACCACCGGCGCCGGCAGCCCCAGCACCAGCCCGGTGATCATCGCCGCCGGAACCCCGATCCCCCACAGTGGAATAATATCGATCGCCAGGGCGTAGCGCGTATCCCCGCCGCCGCGCAGAATCCCCACGATCACGTGAAGGTTCACCGTCTTGATCACCATCACCCCCGAGAAGAGGCGCAGGAACTGGCGCACCAGGTCCCGTACTTCCGCGGAGACCTCAAAGAGGTACGGAACCAGCGGAGCTACCACAAAGAATCCGATTAATCCCACCACCGCCGAGACAAACGGTGCCAAATGCATAATTGTCTGTCCCATTCGGTGCGCTTCACGCGCCCGGCCGGCGCCGATCTCATTGCCAATCACCACCGCCGTGGCCTGAGCCGTACTGATAAACACCACCAGCAGTAACCGACCCACCGTGTCACTGATGTTGTACGCCGCCAAATAACTGGTACCCATGCGGCCGAAGACCACCGTATACATCGTAAAACCGGTAGACCACAGGATCTCGTTGATTACTACTGGACCTGCCCGGCCCACAAACCGCTTCACAAAGTCTCGCGACCAGTCCACCAGCTCCGCAATCGATGCCGCCACCGGGCCCTGTCGCCGGTAGACCACCGCCAGAATCATCGCCATTTCCAGAAAACGCGCGATCGCCGTGGACAGCGCCGCACCGGCAACCCCCATCGCCGGAAACCCGAGCTTCCCGAAGATCAGGATGTAGTTTCCCACGATGTTCAGGGTGATCGAGATCCCCGTGGCGTACATCGGCAGGCGCGTATCACCCACGCTCCGTAGCGCATGCGTGTACCCCAGGCTCACCGCGGTAAAGACGTAGCTCACCGCTACCAGCCGCAGGTACCTTACCCCTTCTTCGATTACCTGCTGATCATTGGTAAAAACCGACATAATCAGCGCCGGCATACCCACCGCCGCCGCGGTAAACAGCAGCGCCCCAGCCACTCCGATCAGC
>JAWOCO010000241.1:0-4574 GCA_046483765.1 Alkalispirochaeta sp.
GATTGATCACTACCGGCAGAATCGGATCCGGTCTGCCCGGAGGCGCCGGCCATTGCGCCCGCTTCGGCGGCAGGGAGCTGTTTCTGACCCTCCTCAGCGCCGGGAGTGATATTTCTGGTCTTGCGCTTCTTCTCGCGGAAGACGATCTCCCCTTTGCGCACGCCCACCACGATGTGGGAGCCCTGACCAAAGCGGCCGCGGAGGATCTCCATCGCCAGGGGATCTTCTATTTCCCGCTGCAACGTCCGGCGGAACGGTCGTGCCCCATATTTGATATCGTAGCCCTTCTCTATGAGCAGGTCCCGCGCGGGGCGATTCACCTCGAGGATGATCTCCCGCTCGGCCAGGCGCGTCTGCACGTCGGCCAGGAGGATATCGAGAATGTTGCGAATCTGCTTATCGCTGAGGCTGTGAAAGACCACGATCTCGTCGACCCGGTTTATGAACTCCGGCCGGAAGAGCCGCCGCAGCTCATTCATCGCAGAGGAGCGGATCTCCTTGTGATCCATGATCCCCTCTTCACTGCGGAAGCCCACCGTAGCGTCACGGGTAATCTCCCGCGCCCCGGCGTTGGAGGTCATGATCAGCACGGTGTTGCGGAAGTTCACCTTGTGTCCCAGGTTGTCCTGCAGTTCACCCTCCTCGAGGATCTGCAACAGAATGTTGAACACATCGGGGTGCGCCTTTTCGATCTCATCGAGAAGGACCACGGAGTACGGTTTGCGACGGATCTTCTCCGTGAGCACACCGCCCTCATCGTAGCCCACGTACCCCGGAGGAGCCCCCACCAGGCGAGATACGTTGTGCTTCTCCATGTAATCCGACATATCGATGCGGATCAGCGCCTCATCGCTGCCGAAGAGGAACTCCGCCAACGTCTTTGCCAGCAGACTCTTGCCGACTCCGGTGGGTCCGAGGAAGATAAACGACCCCATGGGACGCTCCGGAGCGCTCAGTCCGGTTCGGCTGCGCCGGATCGAGCTGGCGATCGCCTGAATCGCGTCGTCCTGGCCGATAACCCGGCGATGCAGCTCCTCTTCGATATGTAGCAGCTTCTCACTCTCCGTCTGTGCCAGACGCACCAGCGGAATTCCGGTGATTTCGCTCAGCACGAAGTTGACATCTTCCGCGTCTACGATCGTTTCTTCGTTGCGCAGCGTCACCTTCCACTGACTGCGCAGCTCGTCCACCCGTTCCTTCAACTGGCGGACCTCGTCGCGGACGGCGGCGGCGCGTTCGTAGTTCTGGCTGTTCACCAGCGCCAGCTTCTCGGAGTTCAGCCGCTCGATCTCCTGCTCCAGTTCCGCGATCTCCGTGGGGCGCACGCTGTTGTTAATGCGCTTGCGGCTCCCCGCCTCATCGATGAGGTCGATCGCCTTGTCCGGCAGAAAACGGTCGGCAATATAGCGGCGTGACATCACCGCCGCCACCTCGATCGCTCCCGGCGTGTAGGATACGTGGTGGTGCTGCTCGTAGCGTTCCTTGATTCCTTTGAGGATCTGGATCGTGTCGTCCACGGTGGGCTCATCCACCACGATCGTCTGGAAGCGGCGCTCCAGCGCTGCATCCTTTTCGATGTACTTCTTGTATTCGTTGAGCGTAGTGGCGCCGATGCACTGGATCTCGCCGCGCGAGAGCGCGGGCTTCAACATGTTACTGGCATCGATGGCGCCTTCCGCCCCACCGGCACCGATAATCGTGTGCAGCTCGTCAATGAAGAGCACCACGTTTCCGCTGGTGGTGATTTCTTTCATCACGCGCTTCAGCCGCTCTTCAAACTCACCGCGATACTTGGTACCAGCGATGAGACTGGCCAGGTCCAGGGTGAGAACCCGCTTTCCGATCAGCACTTCCGGGGCGGTACCGTCGATGATTTTCTGCGCGAGGCCTTCCACGATGGCGGTCTTCCCCACTCCCGGTTCACCGATGAGCACCGGATTGTTCTTGGTGCGGCGCGCCAGGATTTGAATCACCCGCTCAATTTCGCGGCCACGACCCACCACCGGATCCAGGTTGTCCTCGCGGGCCATGGCGGTGAGATCACGGGAAAACTCGTCCAGGGTGGGAGTGGTCTTCTTGCCGGACTGGGCGGTGGCGATCCGTCGCCGGCCGCCCTGGCCCTGGTTCTGGCTCTGCTGCTGGCTTCCGGCGCCGGCGGCGCTGCCGGCAGTCTGACCGCCTCCAGATCCGCCACTGAGTTCCGAGATCACGTCTCTCAGCATCTCGACACTGATATTTCCGGCACTCAAAAACTTGCCGGTCTCGCCGCCCGCTTCCCGGCTGCACGCCAGGAGCAGGTGTTCGGTGCCGATATACTCGTGACCCAGATTGCGCGCCTCTTCGGCGGAGTCCTCCAGCACCTTGCGCCCCCGCGGAGACGGAGGGACATCACCCAGCGTAAATCCTCCGCGCTTCTTGGGAATCGTGTTTTCCAGCTCGATTTGCATCTTCGCCGGATCCACCATCAGCTTTTCCAGCGCCTTATAGCCAAGACCGCCGCCCTCTTTGAGGAGCGCCAGCATGATGTGCTCCGGCAATAGTTGGTCTGAATGAAACCGCTTGGCTTCATCTTGAGCCAGGATCTGTAATACCCGCTGTGCTCGTTGGGTTAGTCCCTTAAACATCCTTATTCTCCCGTTCCGGTTCTGCTCCGGTACAATTTCTTGATCAGTCGTGCTCGCCGCACATCCAGCGTCGAGCCATCGTCTTCGGTCATGGCCACTATCTGGCTGTCATGACTCATCAGCATGAGTTCCGTCACCGCCGAGAGAGATATGTCCTCCACACCTCCGGTGGCTACGGCAAAGCGAAGCACATTGAAGAGCTCCGCCGATTCCGAGGCGTCCAGGCGCTGCGCATGCAGGAGCGTTCCCAACGCCCGATGGCCGGCCTCCGACACCGCGTCTCCGTGGTGGCGGACCAGTTCATCCCGCGCCTCACGCTCATAATGTAATAATCGCCGTGCATAATCTGCAAGCGTCCCGAGCGTAGCCTCTTCCGTTTCGCCCGCTGTGGCGCGATATGAGACACGATACAGCTGACCGATCCGCTCCACCGCGTGCGTTTCGGCTCCCGGAGACTGGATCGCGTCGGTGGCGTCACTCTGCTCCAACGCGGGGATGTGGAGATACACCATAGCCGACAGGCCACTGCCCACCCGGCGAATGTCGGGGCCCAGGTAGCCCAGCTGCAGGGACACCGCATAGTCCAGGTCCCGTTCCAGCAGGGTATCTATGTGATCGCACCGTTCCCGCGGGTCCTGCAGTTCAAAGCCGCCGGCCCGGGCCGACACTTCCAGGTGATCCTCATCTCCCAGCCGGACGAAACTACTGGTGCTCTCGTGGATCACGGCCAGGGGAGGCGCCGGTTCCGGCGCGAAATATCCTCGAAATCGATAGGCGGCTCGCAGGGGCTCGCTCAACGCCTCTCCATCGAGAAGCTGGTAGGTCTCGTCTTGCTCCTGGAACGCGCGCTCCACCTGTTTGCGGAGCTCCACCACATCCGAGCTTCCCATGCGGTGCGGAAAGGGGATCATCGCCAGATTTCTGGTGAGACGGATCTCGGAGAGTACTACCACGTCGAAGTCGGGCCCCTCCGGAGGAAACCACAATGAACGCTGTGGCGTTGAACTGTGCGTCAGCATGGGGGTGGTCCGCTATTCCGCGCTGGTATCGACTTCGGTATCAACACCGTCGTCATCCGCGATGAACCTGAGGCGATCGCGCAGCCGGGCAGCTGCTTCGAAGTCTTCCTCCGCCACCGCTCCGTTAAGACGGGAGATCAGATCTTCACGCTCCACGAAGAGCCGCCGATACCGCTGCAGCCGCTGAGGGATCCGTCCCCGATGGACCGGTGCCTCGTGTCTCCCCGCCAGCACGCGGTGCACGCCGCTGGAAAACACCTCATAACACTGGGCGCAGCCGGCGGTGTGGCGCAGAACGAGTTCCCGGTGGGTTGTGCCACACTGGGGACAGCGCAGGACCTCACTACTTTCGGCTTCCTGCCACGCCATGAGCCCATCCATAAGGTAGGCGACGGTGGGCCGCGTCGTGTGGTTCGTACCAATCCCGAGCTCCCGGGCCCGAGTGGACGGAATATCCACCTCTTGACGAGTTCCACCGAAGACGCGAACAACCCGGACCGTACGTGTATCATCTCCCATAGTTGTCTCTCAGTGTATCACGCCCGACGACGCCAACCAAGCGCCCGGGAAGATCGTCCGCTATGGCGCAGAATTCGGTCCGGAGGAATCCGCGCCGCCCGCCAGGCGGGGATGATCGCGGCGGCTACCGACAGTGCCAATACCAGGAACACCGCTCCCGCCGCCGGGAGGTACTGCAAATCCACCGGAATCGTCGACAGATAGAACTCGGGGTTGAACATGTCCACCGGACGTCCGGCAAAGATAGACAGGGCGGTCTCGATGCCGCGGAGAATCTGGTTGATGTTTACCGCTGCCAGGAACCCCACGATCGCCCCGAGCAGCGCACCGGCAAGGTCGATAATGAACCCCGCCGCCACGAAGGTCAGAGCCATCGAGCGCGAACTCACACCGGTGTCGCGCAGAATCGCGA
>JAWOCO010000365.1:0-2819 GCA_046483765.1 Alkalispirochaeta sp.
GCGCCAGCCACGCCGCGTGGTAGGCGCTCAACAGATCGGCATAGGCCGCGGCATAGCTGTACTCTTCAGCCGCGTGCGCCCGGGTCAGTGAATCTCCCGCGGTGGCAACGGTGTTCTGCGCGGTGGGGGAGAGCCCGAGCGGGAGTTCTGCCGCCAGGGAACCGCGGTATTCGGTTTCCGCTACGCTCCAATTGCCGTCGTTGCCGGCTAAAGTGGTAGATGGAGTGAACGTGAGGCGTGGATCTCCAGAAAACTGTGAGAGCGCCAGCCGCTCTTCTGCGACGTCGCGAGCCAATTGACTTTCCTGCACGGGAATGGTGGCCTCTATCTGAGCCAATATGTCGTCGAAGGTGAGTGCGGTAACTGCAGCGGGGACGGTGGCGGTGAGTGCCATTACGACGAGCGCGATCCGCATCGTCGTCGATGATAGCCTGTTCTTCATATAAAAAATTATATACAGAGAACTGTGAACGAAATATGAATGAAGTACAGGTCTTGTGTGAAGGTGGGTCACACGTACGGTGGCATGGCGAGCTGGACCGGAGGGGTGCGGACATTACGAAAGACGGTTGACACCCCGTGTCCTGCGCTATAAATTGTAGTGAGTATTCACTAACTTACAAGGGACGCGTATGAACACAACCGACCGGCAGCAGGAAATCATGGATACAGCGATCGCAATTATCGCGGAAGAGGGCATTCAGAAGCTCACCACGAAAGAGCTCTCGCGCCGGATTGGCATCAGCGAGCCGGCACTCTACCGCCACTTCGAGAACAAGCTGGCGATCCTGGTGGCAATCTTAGAGCACTTTTCTCAGTGGAGTCGGATCGTACTGTGGGAGATCGTCGAATCTGATCGGGTGCCGCAGGACAAGATCCGTGAGCTCTTCCGACGGCATACCCGGCGTTTTGTGGAGTACCCGGCAACATCGGCGGTGCTCTTTTCCGAAGAAATCTTCAAAAACCACCCGGAGCTGGTGGAGTCGATGACCGGTATTATGGGCGCCGCCGAGGGCTACGTGCGGCACATCCTGGAGGAAGGAATCGCCGCAGGCAACCTTCGTTCGGACGTTCCCCTGGAGCATCTGGCGATGGTGACCTTAGGCGCACTGCGTCTGCTGGTGACGCGCTGGCGCCTGAACAACTACAGCTTTGATCTGGAAGCCGAAGGCGCGCGTTTGGCCGATTCGGTGGTTGCGATGGTGGCGGTCTCGCCGTGATATGAACCCCCGTGCAGTACCGCTGGGATGGTCATAGCAAGCTACCACCGGGAAATCCTACGCCTAGTAAGTTAGTTAATATTCACTACATCCCGCTCAGGAGGGCGAGAACAATGGAACCACGACATACAGCACTCACAAAACGTCTATGGAATTCGGCCTCGTCGCGCTTGGTCTTGACCGTGTTCATCGCGCTGGCGACGCTCGCGACGCTTTCGCCGGCAGCTGCCGAGGAGATCACCTTGGTGGAGGCCGTGGAGGAGGCGCTCAGCTCCAACTCCCGCCTCCAGGCTGCCGGTGCGCAGATTCAGCGTGCCGAGGCAGGTGTAGATCAGGCGCGGAGCGCCATACTGCCCGATTTCGCGGCCAAAGGCGACTACACCCGCTCGGAGGAACCCAATCTGGTGACTCCCATGCGGGAGCTGCCCAGCCAGCAGAACCCAAGTCCCCTTGATCTGGACGATCAAATCTACAGTGGGGTATTGCGCCTGGACGTGCCGATTTTGAACCTCTCGGCGGTCTCAGGAATCCGCGCCTCCCGTCACGGGGTGGACGCGGAGCGGGCGCGCCGAGTAGAGGCGGAGCAACGAATCATCGCCGCGGTAACGGAGATCTTCGTCCAGAACGGTCAGGTCTCCGATAACCTGACCCTCATGGATGGTCACGTGCGTGCCCTGGAGCGACGCCTCTCGGAGTTGCGGATCCTCACCGAGGAAGGACGAGTGCCTCCCACGGCGGTGGCGGAGGTACAGGCAACCCTGCAGACGGTACTCTCGGATCTGCTCGAACTTCGTCAGCGGCGGGAGGAGCTCTCCTATCGTCTGGCTACGTTGCTTGGTCGTGAAGAACCGGTTTCACCGGTGGTGCCGCAGTTTATCGATCCCCCGCGCATCACCACCTCCGAAGACCGGCTCGGCGGACCGGCAACTCACGTTGCAGAAGCGCAATATCTGGCGGCCCAATCGGCCCGAGACGGTGCCCGAACCTCCTTTGTCCCCCGGATCGATGGGTTCGCCACGCAGTCGCTCCGCTCCGGATCCGACTTCGACTTTAACGCGGAGTGGTCCCTGGGGCTATCAGTGACTGTGCCGATTCTCACCGGTGGTGAGCGGCGTGCGCGGCTCACCGCTGCTGAAGCCGACCTTCTCGCGGCGGAGCACAACCGGGCCGCGGTAACCACGGAAATTCTTGCTGACGCGGGAATCCTGCAACGGCAATGGGCCAACGCCGCGGAGCGCGGTGAACTGTTGCAGTCCGCCGTAGAAAACCAGGAACGCGCGGTGCGGGCAGTGGAAGATCGCTTCCAGGAGGGCCGAGGCTCACTGAGCGAGCTCCTCACCGCGGAAACGACTCTGCTGGAGCTGCGCATGCACCAGCAGAGCACGCGTTACGACCAGCTTTTGGCGTACCTCACCCATTCAGAAATAACCGGGGAGCTCTCAGCGCCTCGCATTCAATCCCTGATTCAGGAGTAAATGACATGAACACGAAGATGACCACCACCCATGCCCTGCGCGCCGGAATCGTAGCGCTCGCCGTAATCGCCCTTCTCGGCGGATGTTCCCGCATCGGTGGAGATAACGCGTCGCCCACCACGGG
>JAWOCO010000029.1:0-19536 GCA_046483765.1 Alkalispirochaeta sp.
GATGAACCACGCTGCACAGTATGACCGAAACGATACGCTCCTGATCTTTCCCTCGGAGGTAGCCGCCGCTGCCTGGAGGCGTGCCCTGGCGGAGGATCCGGCGCGCGGTGCCGTCCGGAGTGATCGAGTGATCTCGTGGGACGTGTTTAAGGAGTGGGCGGTGCCGGTGAAGCGTACCCGGAAACCGGTGGGACGTCTGGCGCGACGGGCGTTTGCCGTGGCGCTGCTGGAGGAGAACGGAGCCAATCCCTTTTTGACCACCTTAGTGAATCCCGATTTCCCCGACTCCGCCGGGGGAAGCGCCGGGGCCCTTACCCGGATGTTGCCCCAGTTGCCGTTCCTCCTGCGCCATAGCGGTGCGCTCCGCAGCGGACTGGCGCAGGATCTGACCGTCACGATGAGGCGGTACCAGGAGTTTCTCAACGAGCATGCGCTGTTTGAGCCGGAGTGGGAGCTGTCGCGAGCGGTAGATCTGAGTCATATCTCGCGTATACCAGTGGTGTTTTACCCGGAACTTCTGGAAGACTTCGCGGAGTACGAGCCGTTGCTTCGGGGACAGATCGAAACGGTGCCGTTGCCTCAGCCGAACTCTATACCGGCGCTTCGCTTCGCCTCTATCCAGGAGGAGATCACCGCTGCCATGGACCGCATCGAAGATGCCCTGCGCTCGGGAATTCCCGGGTACCGCACCGCGATCACCGCCGCCGACCTGGAGGGCGTCCGTCCCTGGCTGGAGGCGGAAGCCGCCCGCCGCGGTATTCCCCTGCGGTTTGCCGCGGGCAGCGCCGTCGCCGCTCAGAGCGGAGCCCGCCTCTTCTCGCGCATGCGCGAGGCGATTGACGGCAATTTTAGCGTCGCCACCGTGGCAGGTCTCGTCCTGGACGGAGCGCTTCCGTGGAAGGGCCGTTCCTTTCTGCGGGCGCTGGTGCAGTTTGGCTACGCCGGTCACTGTTACCACGCCCGCCGGTGGGAGGAGGCGTTCAATCTGGCGGAGCGGGTGCTCTCAGAGGGAACGGAGCGGGAGCGCCGGGCGATCCCCGTCACGGTGGCCCAGCTACCCGTGCTCCGGGAGCGGTATCGCGCATTGACGCGCCACCTCCAGGCGGTGCGCGCCGCTGGAACTGCGCGGGCCTTGCGGCGAGCGCTGCGCATGTTCCGCGATGCCCACCTGGAGGCCCCGGAACATCCGGAATGGATCTCCGACGGGGGTGCCACGGAGAAGGTCTATGAAACGGCCCTCACGGAACTGGAAGCGATCGTGCGTCTCGAGGAACGCGGTGTCACGATTCCGCGGCCGTGGAACTTCTTTCTCGATGCCCTGGAAGAGCGTAACTACGTGGCCCGGGGCGTATCTGGAGCGGTTCCTGTCTATCCCTACCGCGTGGCGGCGGGTATTCCCGCCCAGGTGCACTGCGTGATCGGTCTCACCCAGGGGCAGACCCGCGTTCGCGCTATGCCGCCGTTGGGGGTGCGTCAGGACGAACTCCGCACGATCGGGTGGGAAGGACACGACCGGTCCCGAGCGTTTCTGGTGGCCTATGGCACCGTTACCGGCACCACCACTCTGAGTTGTTCCGATCAGGGGCCCGCGGGAGCACACGTCCCCGCGGCGGAGCTTTCCGTGCCGGCGGAGCCGCGCGCCCCGGACAGGGAAGGCCCGTGGCACCGTGAGCGGGAGTGGTGGCGGACTGAGGCGGCCCCGATTCCGACTGAGCTTTACCGACCGCAGCGCCGCGGTCTGGAGCGGGCACTCTCGACGACGCTGGTGCCGGTGGCCGATGACCTGCGACACGAGCCGGTACCGACGGAGGTGCTGCAGCGCCTTGCCCTGCCGCGGGGATACTCCCCGAGTATGATCGACACCTACCTGCAGTGCCCCTTCAGTTTTCTCGTGAAGCAGGTGCTTCAGGTCCGGGAGGAGGAGTATGGCTTTGTCCCCGACCGGCACATCGTCCTGGGAAACATCCTGCATATCACCCTGGAACGGGTACTCGACCTGCCGCCGGGGGAGCGGCGTGAGGCGCTGCTCCCCGTCCTCCGCGAGGAGTTTGGCCGCGACCACGTCCGGTTTCAGTTGGCGCCGGCGGGAATCGGTGCGCAGATCGATTTTGCTTGGCGGGCATTGGTGACGCTCCTCGAAGATCCGCGGCTGGAGGCGATGCGGCCGGGAACCACTGAGGCCCCGATATCGGGGGAGATCAGCGGGGTACCGATCTCCGGACGGGTGGACCGAATTGCCGGGGTCCACCACTGGGACGACACCTCCGGCGTGTTCGACGGAAAGCCGTTGGCGATTTTGGACTACAAGCTGAGTCTGCGTGCGCACCACACGGGGAAGGCGGTATTCGGTAGCGACGGCAGCGTTCCGGAGGAGAGCCATTCTCTGCAGCTGCCGCTCTACGCGTTACTGCTCTCTCACAAGGGGTATCCGGTGGAGCGTCTGACCTATGTGGGTTTGCGTACGGCGGAGGTGAAGCCCTTGGCCGATCCCGCGGCCGACGGTGCTGGGGGACGCTTTGCCCGGGAGGGCGCGGAGAAGCTGGAGCGCATGGAGGAGGCGCTGCCCCGATTTATTCGGGAGATGCACGCGGCGGTTTCCGGGGGAGACTTCCGGTGTCGGGAAGAGACCGGCTGTTCCCGGTGCCGCATCCGTTCGATCTGTCGCTCCTGTTTTGTCACCCGGAGGTATCAGCATGGGAAGTAATACGATCGTCCTCGATGATCAGCAGCAGGCGGCGGTGGATGTCCGGGAGAACGTGGTGGTCTCCGCCGGTGCCGGAAGCGGCAAGACGCGGGTGCTTACCGAGCGCTACATGGATATGCTGCGCTCCGGGGTGGACGTCTCCCAGATCCTGACGCTGACCTTTACTCGCAAAGCCGCGGCGGAGATGTTCCAGCGGATCTACCGGCGGCTGAGTGAGATCACTGATTCTGGTGCGATCACTGATCCCGGTGAGATGGGCGCGGCGCGGGATACGACTGCCATCGGTGACGTGCGTGATCTCGGTGAGCCCGCCGGCACCGCCGTTGGAACCGATATCGCCGAGCACCTGCGCGACCAGCTCCAGCGCTTTGACGAGGCTCAGATCTCCACCCTGGACAGCTTCTGCGCCGGGATCCTCCGGGACAGCACCACCCGCTTCGGCTTGCCCCCCCAAATACAGTCCGACGACATGCAGCTGCAGCGGGAGGCGGAGCAGTTAGCACTGCAGTTTCTCACCCGTCACGGAGACGATTCCGTGGTGGGAGCGTTTGCCCGACAGTTGGGGATCACACGTACGCTCTCGGAACTGCTCGTGCCGCTGGCAACGCGGCACTTCCGGCTCTCCGCGCCTATTGATTTTGACCAACTCCTGGAGCGACAGCTGCAGTGGCTCGCGAACCGGCGGGCCGAGGTGGAGCGGGAGATCGCCGCCGCCGTGGATGCGCTCAATGCCGCGGCTCCGGAGAAAGGAAACGCCGCAGAGGTGTGCGCCGCGGTGAACGGGGCCGCCGACGACTTTAGCGCCCTGGCCACTGTCCTGGAGACGATCGACCGCCGGCGACTTCCCCGGGGAGATGAGGCGACGGAGTTTAAGGAATGGATCAACACCCTCCTGGCAAAGAAGAGCAGCAAACGCTCCGGGCTGCTCCCGCGGTGGATCGCGCTCCGCGATACTGCGGCGCGCACCGACGAGATGGGGCATCTGTATGGGGTGCTGGCTCCGTTTCAGCAGGAAGTCCTCGCCCAGCGCCGTCGCCGGGGACTGCTGAGCCATCAGGAGGTGATGGAACTGGCGGTGCAGGCGCTCCGCGATGACTTGGAACTGCGCCAGGCGTACAAAGAGCGCTTCCGCTACATCATGATCGATGAGTTTCAGGACAACAACGCGGTCCAACGGGATCTGCTGTTTCTACTCTCGGAAGCGCGAAGTAGTGCGGTGGATCGCGTGCCGCGGGCGGAGGAACTGGAACGGGACAAGCTGTTCTTTGTGGGAGACCAGAAGCAATCGATCTATCGCTTTCGCGGCGCCGACGTGGCGGTGTTTCGTCGGCTGTCCCGGGATATCGACGGCCTGCTCACCCTGGATACGAATTACCGCTCGGAGCCGGTGCTGATCCAGTTCTTCAACGCGCTGTTCCCGCGGGTCTTCGGAAATCCGGAGTACGACTGGGACGCGGAGTTTGAGCCGCTTCTTCACCGCGTGGTGGATGCGCACCGAGATCCGGGAATTACCGTAGCCTGGGTCACCGAGCCCTCGGAGGAGGACTCGCGCCTCCCGGCGGAACCCGGAGACGAACCGGCGGACCTTGCGTACTCCGAGGCGGGGTGGATTGCCGGTGAGATCCGGCGGCTCACCGTGACGGAGGGGCGCTACTCTCCCGGGCAGATCGCGATTCTGTACCGTACCAGCGGCAATCAGCAGAAGCTGGAGCGAATGCTCCGCCGTGAGGGGATTGCCTACCGCACGCAGGCGGTGCGTTCCCTCTTCACGGAGGCTCCCGCCGCCGATCTCTACGCCCTGCTGCAACTGTGCTTCTACCCGGCGGACCGTGCCGCCCTGGCGGCGTTTCTGCGCTCTCCCCTGGTGATGCTTAGCGACAGTGCTGTGGCGCAGATTCTCGCGGGGGAGCTCTCCGCCGAGGATCTGCTGGGCGCCGACGCGCTGCCGGCGCCTTGGCTCGGCCCCCAGGATGCGACTAAACTCGAGCGTGCCGGTGAGCTCTACCGGCACGTACGGCAGCAGGTGGACCGAACGCCACTGTACGAGATCGTTCGGGGTATCTGGGAGGATGAGGGGTACCGTTACGCCCTACTGCACCGCTCGTCGGACCATCCCTACCTGGAGCATCTGGCGTATTTGAACGCCCTGGCGCTGCGATACTCCGATCGACCGGCGATAGAATTTGTGGACTACCTTCGCGATCAGCTGGGAGAGACGGAGAAAATTGACGAGCTGGAGCTTCCCGGCGGCGACGATGCTGTGCAGCTCATGACGATTCACAAGTCCAAGGGGTTGGAGTTTCCCGTGGTCTTTGTATCCGGCATGGGCGGCGGGGTGGGGAATCACCAGCAGATCCTCCGGCAGGACAGCAACCTGGGCCTCACCGTTCGGCTTCCCGACCGCGACCCCCACGGGGGTGGTGTGAACGTGTTTGAAGAACACGCCCGGCAGGAAGAAGAACTGCAGGAGCTGGCGGAACTGCGACGGATCATGTATGTGGCGATGACGCGGGCGGAGGAACGGCTGTACCTGACCGCCTCGGTAAGGCGCCGGAAGTCGCCGCGGCCCATGCTGGACCTCTTCTGCGGCGCCGCAGGATTTGATCCGCTTGAGGGTACGATTGCGGCTGACCTGGAACCCCTGGTCACGTTGCAGCGCATGCCGGTACTCACCGAGCGGGACCTGCGGGAGCACGCGGTGCCCCAGACCGCCCGGCGGACCCACACCGATGCCCGGGCCGTGGCGGAGCACACCGCCACCGCCGAATTTCCCGCCGAGCGCAGCGAGATCACGCCCACCGATATCAACGTGATGCTCCGGGAGAACGAGAAAACCAGCTCCCCCAATCAGCGGGAGTTCGACTTTGCCGCTAAGGACCCGTCTTCCGAATCCGGAGACGCCTCCCTGCTGGGCACGCTGACCCACGCGCTTTTGGAGCGGGCAGTTCCCGCAGCAGCTGCCGGTGCCGCTGCCGCCGGGCCCGCGAGAGCGGCCGGTGCCGCAGCAGCCACCGGGCCCGCCGCCGCGCCCACCGCCACGCGTGATGGCGCGGGACGCTCCCAGGACCCCGCAGTCACTCGTGAGGAGTGGCTTTCCTTTCCCTCCTGGGCGGAGCGTGCGGTGGGTCCCCATTCTGCCGATGCGGTGCGGGAGCCGGTACTCTCCGAGAGCTGGGATCTGGCGCAGCGCTTCCTGCAGTCGGAGTTCTTTCACTCGCTCCTGGCAGAGCTGACTACTCCAACCGCGGGTGCCACCGGTACGATCGATACGGAACTCGCCTTCGTCCTGGTGCCGGAGGAGGTGGGTCTTGCTATCTCCGGTTCCATGGACCTGGTGGTTGAAACTGTAGATACCGTGTGGGTGGTGGATTACAAGACGGATCATGACCTCATTCCGGAGCATTACGCCGGGCAGATGAGTGTCTACCGGGCTGCGGCGGAGCGGATCTTTCGCAAACCGGTGGAGCTTCGTCTCTTTGGGTTGCGGCAGGGAATCGCCCACACGGTGAGCGACCGGTATGCGGATATCCTGCGGTATCTGCAACTTCCGCAATACCGCTCTGGTGGTGTAGGCTCTCACCGTGAGTCTTGAAGCGTTCCGACGCCAGCTCTCCGCGGTCATTCGCGGTACCGAAACCTCATTAGAGCTTCTGGTGGCGACGATCGTCGCCGGCGGGCATGTGCTGCTGGAAGACGTGCCCGGTACCGGGAAGACCAGCCTCGCCCGCGCCGTAGCCCACCTGGTCCGCGCTGAGCATCAGGAGCTGGTGTTCCGCCGAATTCAGTTCACCCCCGATCTCCTGCCCTACGATATCACCGGCGTCGACGTCTACGATCCCGCCCGGCGGCGCTTCTCCTTCGCCCCGGGGCCGGTCTTTGCCCACGTGCTTCTGGCGGATGAGATCAACCGCGCCACCCCCAAGGTGCAATCAGCACTGCTGGAGGTTATGAATGAGCGGCAGGTCACGGTGGGGGGAGTGAGCTATCCCCTGGACGAGTTCTTTCTGGTGATCGCCACGGAGAATCCCGTTTCCATGGAGGGCACCTATCCACTGCCCCTGGCCCAGCTGGATCGCTTTATGATGCAGTTGTCCCTGGGATACCCCGATGCCGACACCGAACTTTCGATTCTCCAGGACGACCCGGGACGCCGCATTATGCCCCACCTCACGCCGGTGATCACTCGGGATGAGGTGCTCTCCGCCCGGGCTGACGCACAGACGGTGTACTGCCGGGAGGAGTTGAGTCGGGCGATCGTGTCGGTGGCGGGGGCAACGCGGAGCGATCGTCGCCTGCGTTACGGCGTGTCGCCCCGGGGAAATTTACACCTGTTGGATGCGATGCGGGCGCTGGCGTATCTGCGCGGTCGCGATTACGTCACCGACCGCGATATGCAGGAGCTGGCGGTGCCGGTCCTGGCACACCGTGTGCGTCCGGCGGGGCCGGAGTACTCCCCGGCCGAGATCATTCGGGAACACGTGGAGACCGCCGTGGCGCACCTGCGGGAGGCGGATGGTGTCTGATCCGCGGGAGGACCGGATGGTGCCGTTTCGTCGGAGGGTGGTGCCCACCAGCGGAGCCGTCGCTTTTTTTTTGCCGCCGTCCTGGCGCTGAGCGCGGGTATTCCGCGCCGGGAGCCGGTGGCGCTCCTGGTTGGAGTCGGCCTGGCGGTGGTGCTGGCCTCCACTCTGCTGCTGGCGATCATCCGGTGGGTGCGTCTGGGCGGTGTTGCAGCGTATCTTCCGACGCACACCTGGGAGGTGTACTGCGGTGAGGATTGTGAGCCGTCGCCGGCGGTGGCGTTGTCGCGCGCTCCGGGTAGCGGCGTTTCGGTACGGGTGGAACTGATTTCCGGTAGCCGCGTCCATGTTGCTTCCCTGTCACTGGAGGGCGATAGCGGCTCCGCCGTCGAGATTCCCTGCGCCGCGGTGCCCCGCGGGTTGTACCGGCTGCGGCGCATGACGGTAACACGTACCGACTTCCTGTCACTCTTTGCGGTCGTTCTTGACTGCCCCATTCCTGAAACTGCCGCGGCCACGGTTCCCTTGCTGCGGGTGCTCCCCACCGCCACCCGCGTCGAAAACGTTCCCGTACCACCGGGATTCGCGGCGGGGACACCGGGCCAGGGATCATCCCGGGACCGTAGTGATGAGCTGATTGAGGCGCGACCGTACCACCCCGGCGATGATACGCGACGAATCCACTGGAAGGCGTACGCCCATGGTGAGGCGCTCTTTGTACGCATCGGTGAGGAGATCCCGCCGCCCTCGTTGAGTGCGGATATCGTGGTGGATACCCGTGGGCTGCAGTCGTCCCAGGAGCTCGATCAGGTAGTCTCGGTGGCTGTGGGGGTAGCGGAGGAGCTGGAGCGGCGTCACTACGCGGTGACGATGGCGGTGGAGGTGGATGAGACGGGCCCGCGAACGCTGGGCAGTCTCGAGGCGGGACGGCGCGGACTGGCCGCGGTGGACCCGGTGTGGGGAATCCTTCCGGACGGTGGCCCCGGGGGGCCGGGGACCTCCACCGGCGGGATCGCTCACGCGCTTATCGTTGCCACGGGCCGTTCGCCCGCGGCACCGCCGGGGTCGGGATCCGAAGAGGCGGTGCTGCTCTGGGACCAGGCGCAGCCGGAAGGAGGTCGTCATGCGTGGACGGTGGCGTTCCTGGAGTGATCGGGCGATCCGATGGGGGCTGTTCCTGCTGCTCCTGGTTCCGGTACAGCGCTACCTCAACGGACTGCTGCCGCTGTGGCTGCCGGTGGCGCTATTCGCGCTGGCCGTAGTGACCGAGCGGCTCCTGAAGCGGCGCCTCGCGTCGGCAGCGGCATCGGAGGTGTCCTCC
The DNA here is from genome assembly GCA_046483765.1 of Alkalispirochaeta sp. Lineage (GTDB taxonomy): Bacteria > Spirochaetota > Spirochaetia > DSM-27196 > Alkalispirochaetaceae > Alkalispirochaeta. The sequence goes on from JAWOCO010000029.1 coordinate 8,546, forward strand.
CTGGTGGTGATACCGGCGGTGACACTGGGAGTAGTGGCCCTCCTGTGGATCGCGGCGGTGCCTCTGGAGCGCGCCGGCTGGTGGGAGCAACAGCTGCTGCTCTCCCCGTGGCACCTCCTCCCGGCGGCGCTCCTTGCGGAAACCGCCATGCTCTGGGAGCTCTCGGTTCGACGGCGCATCGGGCGCACACTCTTCGTGCCGCTGGCCACCGTGGCGGTGGTGGCGATCTTCTGGTCGCAGGCACGCTTTGAACTGAGTCTCTTCCCCCATCCCTCCTGGTACGCGGCGTACGCGATGCTTGCCGCGGCGGGACTGATCGCGCACCAGGCGTGGTCCGGTACCCCCCGGGGTGGCCGGCGGTGGCGCGTGACGGCGACGGTCGTGGTGGCGGCGATTCTGCTGATCGCCTCCGGTATCGCCTTTCGAGGCTGGCAGAGTCGGGCCGTGGAGGCCGGCGGCGGACTGTTGCGTCCCACGGCGTTTCAGTTCGACTTCGCCGATTACGTGTCCCTGGAACCGGAGATCAGCCTCAGCCGAGACCTGGTGTTTCTCTACCGGGAGTCGCAGGCACCCCGGGATCGGCTCCTTCGCCGCTACGTCCTCAGCGGATACTCGCCGCGGCGCGGATTTTACCGGCTCGATTCTGCCGATGAGCCGTCCGCGGCACCACCGCTCTCGGTGCAGGCGGCCACCGATGGCCCGCTTCCCGCAGGGGACGGGGCGCGGGTGGACCAGGAATTCTATATCGTTAACTTCGATCCCGATGCCCTGATCGCGGTGAACGCCCCGGAACGGGTGGCTCGGATCGGAACGCGGGCTGAATCTTCCTTTAACAACGCGTACAGCGTCTCCTCTCGTCATCCATCCCCCGATCTGCGCGCACTCCAGGAGGCGCCGTGGCCCCGAAACCTTCCCGATGCGTGGCGGGAAGTGTACCTGCGGGGTCCGGTGCCGGAGGGGGTAGCGGCGCTGGCGCGGGAGATCACCGCCGATGCGCACGGCTACTACGAGACGGTGGACGCGGTGCTGTCACATCTGTTGGATGAATACTACTACAGCCTCTCCCCCGGAGAGGCGGTGGCGGGCAACCAACTGGAGCACTTCCTCTTCGAGAGTCGCAAGGGATACTGCTCCTACTTCGCCTTTTCCATGACGTTAATGCTGCGCGCTCTGGATATTCCCAGTCGGGTGGCGGTGGGCTTTTTCACCGACCCCAGCGCCGCCATGCTGGAGTTCTATCCGGTTCGCGGGGATATGGCCCACGCCTGGGTGGAGGTCTGGTTCGAAGAGTTCGGCTGGGTGGAGTTTGATCCCACCTCCCAGCAGATCGCGCCGGGAGAGACCGTTTCCACCGACTACCAAATCGATCAGCAACGCCTCTCTCAGCTGATCCAGGAAGTGCTGTCTCACAAGGATAATGCGGAGCCCCCCGCCGCCGGTGGCGAGGGTACCCGCGCCACGCCGGAAAGAGGTAGGTGGACCGCCGTTCCGGTGGGCCTCGGGGCAACAGTGCTGATCCTGGCGCCGCTGTGGTGGTATCGACGCCGGCGACGGTGGTCTACTCTCCGCGAGTCCCACCCGCGGCAGGCGGCGCTCCTGCTGTTGCGGCGTGCCCGGCGCCTCCGCCGAGGATTTGCCGGCAGAACCCGCCGCACCGCCGCTCACCGGCCGGACCGGGAGTGGGGAGCCAAGCGGGCGCTCGTCTCTCAGCTGGAGGAGCGAGCCCGGTTTGCCCGGGATTTCTCTCACCCGGAGCTTGAGCGGTTAGAAGCCGCACTGCCCCCGCGGGTCATGCGCAGTGTGCGCCTGGTTCCCCCGGTAGCGTCGTCATCGCGCTTCCGCCGGGTGGGCCGCGGCGATGGCAGAGCGTCCGTCATCGTGCTTCTGCTGGGGTTGCTTGCGGCGGCGGGGCACTTCCCCGTGGCGGCGCAGGAGGCGCTCCAGGAGCCCCGCTCAGACTCGGCGGACGAGATGCTCCAGCGGGCGGAAGGCGCCGTGCAGGCGGAGAACTACGATCAGGCGCTGCGCTGGATTCGTCGCGGGCGAGATGCTTTTCCGGAGGACCCCCGGTTTCCCACGCTTCAGGGGGACGTGTTCTTTGATCAGAACCTGTTTTCCGGAGCGCGGGATGCCTACCAGGCGGCGCTGGAAGCGGGGGCTCCGCAGTATTCCACCCGCTACGCCTTGAGTCGGACGTTGGCGCGGCTCAACGAGGACCGCGCCGCGGTACACCAGCTGGAACTGCTGCACCAGCGCTATCCCGACGATCTGACGGTGATCGGCGATCTCGCATGGCAATACTTCAAGCTCCACCGGCTCCCGGAGGCGCAGCGGCTTCTGGAAGATGTCCTGGAGGATCTGCCGGACGATCGCGACCTCCTGATGACGTTGGCCACGGTCTATTCCGGCCTGTGGGATTTTGCCGCGGCGGAGGAAACCTACCGGCGGGCGATCGATGCGGCGGAGCAGGTGAACGATCGCGTCTTTCAGGCGGTGGCCTACTACAACCTGAGCATCCTCTACGCAAACTTCCACCGCTATGATGAGGCGTCTTCCGCCGCCGAGCGATCGCTGGAGACGGCGGAGCGGTCCAGCGGGTATATGATTCGCGGCGAGTTGCGGGAGCTGGAACTGTCGCCGGTGGGGGCGGCCTCCGATTACCGCCGCGCCGGGGTCCTCGATGAGGTGAGCCCCTTGGCGGAGCTGAGTTCAGCGGCCCTGTGGGCTCAGGAGGGATATCCGCGGCGAGCGATCGCCCGCCTGGATCGCATCACCGAAAACGATAGCGGCAACTGGATGTACAACTACGGCACCGACCCCGCGCGCTACCAGCGGCAGCTGTATACCGCCTACGCCGAGGCCTACACGGCGCTGGCGCACCAGTTAAAGCTACAGCGCCGGGGAAGCTGGACCGAGCGCCTGGCTGCGGGTGCCGAACGGGTGGCGGCCCGCAGCCGCGCGTGGTACTACCGCGGGCTGGAACGCCGGCAGCGCCGGCGTATCGCCGAAGACTATGCCGACGCGGGGCGGGAGTTGTTGTCGTTGTGGAATCGCATGATCGCCGCCGAGCACCGGCCGCGGGTGGCGGTACGCCACGCCGCCGCGGCGGAAGCGATCGAGACCGCGTTCAACCCGTCGGCCCAGTTGGAGTACCAGCTCTTTGCCGCGGGGGTGACCGACGACGAGGAGCTGCTCACGCGGTTACTACCGGAGCTTCAGGGGCGGTGGCAGCGGCACAACCGGGCCACGGCACTGCGCGGAATCTACCGGATTCGACGCACCGGGCCGGAAGCGCTCCAGGCCGCCGCCGAGGCGTGGATCCTGGCCCCGGGACAGATGGTGAGTACCGGCCTCCGGGTGCCGGTTGCGATCGGCGGGATCGAGATCGCCGAGCTCTCCGACTCTGCGGTTACTCGGATCCTCAGGCGCATGGGGTTTCGAATCGCGCCGGAGAGCCCGCTGCTTCTCGAACTCACCGGGGACGAGGGGGAAATGCAGTACCGGGTTTACGAGCGCCGCTCCTCTCGAGAGGTGCGGCGAGGCACCGTACGCTATGGTCAGGGCGTAGACGGTGCGCGCCGGGCGGTGGAAGAGATCGCCGTGACGCTCACGCGGGCGGACGAAGCAGTAATTCGCGGTGAAGTATCACCGTAGCGGCGCGCCGCCCCTCGATCGCTGCCCTACCGGCGCCCTACCAGTAGAGGAGGTTACCCCCATAGGTCAGGCCGCTTCCAAAACCGACCGTCGCCAGGAGATCTCCCCGGGTCAGCCGGCCCGCCTCGTACATCTCGTTTAGGGCGATCGGAATCGAGGCGGCGGAGGTGTTGGCATACTCTGCGATGTTCACGTAGAACCGTTCCCGGTCCCAGCCGGCACGTTTGGCGGCGGCGTTAATGATCCGCTCGTTCGCCTGGTGCGGCACCACCCAGTCCACTGCGTCGAACTCCATGGAGTTTCGTGCGAGCAAATCCTTGATCGTGTCTACCACCGTGGATACCGCGAAGTTATACACCGCCCGCCCGTCCATCTTGAGCTTGAGATCCGCCTCCGGGGTAATCTCCGGGTCGTAGGCGTTGCGCGTACCCCCGTGGGAGCGATACAGCGCCTCCGCCCCGGATCCGCGAGAGCCCAGCACCGCAGGGAGTATGTGGGAGACGTCATCGTCTGCGGCGGCCTGTACCACTACCGCTCCAGCCCCGTCTCCGAAGAGCACGCAGGTGCGACGATCTTCCCAGTTGATGATCTTGCTGTACACCTCGGTACCTACCAGGAGTATGTTCCGCGCAGCGCCGGCAACGATAAAGGTCCGGGCGGTTTCCAGGCCATAGATAAACCCGGTGCATGCCGCCATCACGTCCATTGCCCCGGCGGAAGGAATGCCGAGCTTATCCTGTACAACGCAGGCGGTGGAGGGGAGCCCTACATAGTCCGGGGTGCTCGTGGCAACCAGTACCAGGTCGATTTCCTCGGGAGTAACGCCGGCGCGCTCCATCGCCAGGCGCGCCGCGGGAACCGCAAGATCGCTGGCCGCTTCGTTCTCCGCGGCCAGATGGCGGTAGTGAATTCCGGTATGGGAGTAAATCCATTCATCGGAGGTGTCGACGATCTTGGCAAGTTCGTTGTTGTGCATGCGGCGTACGGGTACATATGACCCGACTGAAGCGATTTTTGCGTTCACCCTTGGTTTCCTTTGCCTGTGAAGGTATCAAATCCCCGTCCCGGAGCCAACAGCCTTTCGTATTGTCGGTCGGCAACCGACAGCTTGAAGCGGTTCATCGCCATGTGGTAGCGTATCGTGTATGAAAATCGCGTTTCTCTACCCCGGTCAAGGTGCCCAGTTCCCCGGCATGGGCAAAGATTTGTATGAGCATAGTCCCGCCGTGCGGGAGCTCTTTGCCGCCGCTTCCGAGGCGGCTGGTAAAGATATGGCGGAGTTGATCTTCCACGGATCTGAGGACGATCTCAAACAGACCGACAACACTCAGATCGCCATTACCGTTGCCAACCTCGCCGCCCGTGAGGTGCTCCGAGAGTTTGGGATCACCAGTGACCTCTCGGCGGGATTCAGTCTGGGTGAGTATGCATCACTTGTGGATGCGGAAGTGCTTCAGAGCACTGATGCGCTGCAGCTGGTGCTTCATCGCGGCCGCATCATGGAATCGGTCAGTCGCCGGTGGGACGAGGAAGAGGAACGCGCCGGTATGGCCGCGGCCATGGGATTGGACCTGCCCGAGATCGAGAGTATCCTGCATCGCGCCGGTATCGATCACGCGTATCCATCCCTCTATAACAGTCCCTCCCAGACAGTGATCGGAGGGACGCCCCACGGACTCAGGTCCGCCGCCGATGCTTTGAAAGAGGGTGGTGTCCGTCGCATGCGCCGCTTGCAAGTGTCCGGACCGTTCCATACCCCCTTAATGGAGGCCGCCCGGGAGCAGTTTTCCGAGCACGTGAGGGACGTCACCTTTTCACACCCAGCCCATCCGGTGTACTCCAACGTTACCGGAGCGGAAATCTCAGATGGAGAGGAAGCGCGGGTATTGTGCCTCGATCAGTTGGTGCACACCGTGCGATGGACCACTGAAGAACGAACACTCCTGGCGGATGGCGCCGAGCTGCTCCTGGAGGTGGGCCCGGGGTCCGTGCTGCAGGGACTGTGGAGTGCGGTGGGCAAGACGGATGATGAGTGGCCCGTGGATCGGGTTCGTGCCGCCGGTACGCTCGAGGAGATCGAGACCCTGGCGAAGGAGATACAGTAATGCTTGTGGATGGAAAGATTGCGCTCGTTACCGGGGGATCCCGGGGCATTGGGCGCCAGATTGTAGAGACGTTTTTGCAGAATGGGGCGGTGGTTCACAGCTTCTCCCGCAGCGCCGGGGATGATATCTCCCGCCTGCAGGAGAGCTACGGCAGTGATCACCTTTTTCACCACGCCGTGGATGTGGGAGATGAGCAGGCGGTGTCCGAGGCGGTGAAGTCTGTGTACGAGCAGTCCGGCCGCGTGGACGTACTCGTAAATAACGCCGGCATCACCCGGGACGGACTCATTATGCGCATGTCCTCGGAGGACTGGCGCACCGTGATGGACGTGAACCTGGCCAGCGCGTTCTATACCAGCAAGGCGGTAACCCGCTCCATGATCAAGCAGCGGAGTGGGGCGATCATTAACATTACCTCCGTGGTGGGGCTCATCGGCAACGCCGGCCAGGCCAACTACTCCGCCAGTAAGGCGGGGCTGGTGGGGCTGACCAAGAGTATGGCCCGAGAGGTTGCCGGACGCAACGTGCGCGTCAACGCAATCGCCCCGGGGTTTATCGAAACCGAAATGACTGATCGTCTCAACGAAGAGCAGCGGGAGACGCTGCAAAGTCAGATCCCCATGGGCCGGATCGGATCGGCTGAGGAGATCGCCAAGGTCTGTGTTTTTCTTGCCTCCGACATGGCGTCGTACATCACCGGTGAGGTGATTACCGTCGGCGGTGGACTGGCAATGTAGGAGGAATGATGAAACGTGTAGTAATTACCGGCATGGGGGTCGTGAGTCCCGTGGGAAACGATGTGGAATCGTTCTGGCGGGCGCTGTCCCACGGCGAGAGCGGGGCAGGTCCCATCACGCGCTTCGATGCCTCGGATCATAGTACGCGGTACGCCGCTGAGGTCAAAGACTTCGACCCGAAACAGCGCATCGATCGCCGGGATGCGCGTAAGATGGATCGGTTCGCGCAGTACTCGGTGTATGCCGCCCGGGAAGCGTTCGAGCAGGCAGGGCTTCTGGACACCGATGGTGTCTACGACCCGGAGCGGTTCGGCGTGGTACTGGGTGTGGGAATCGGCGGATTCGAGACGATCGAAGAATCGGTAATCGCCGTTCATGAGAAGGGCCCGAGCCGTGTCTCTCCCATGACGATTCCCAAGATGATTTCTAACATCGGTCCGGCGCATATCGCGATTAACCTGAACGCCCACGGACCGGTGTACACGATAACCACCGCCTGTGCCAGCGCCACCGATGCGATCGGTAACGCCATGCGCCATATCCGTGAGGGGCTGGCGGACATTATGATCGCCGGCGGCGCGGAAGCGCCGATTACTCCCCTGGGAATTGCTGGATTCAACGTAATTCAGGCGCTCAGCAGCAACTACAACGACGATCCCGCCCGCGGGTCCCGCCCGTTCGACAAGGACCGGGACGGATTTCTCATGGGCGAGGGCGCCGGCCTACTGGTGATGGAAAGCATGGAACACGCGCAGGCGCGGGGAGCCACGATCATCGCCGAGGTGGCGGGAAACGGCTTCACCAATGATGCCAACCACCTCACCGCCCCCCATCCGGAGGGCACCGGTGCCGCCAACGCGATGAAGATGGCCTTAAAGGATGCGGGCCTCAAGCCGGAACAGATCGACTATATCAACGCCCACGGCACCTCCACGCCGATCAACGATCCCACCGAGACTCTGGCGATCAAGAAGGCGTTCGGCGACTACGCCTACCAGGTGCCGATCTCATCCACCAAGTCGATGACCGGTCACTGTTTGGGTGCCGCCGGTGGCGTGGAAGCGGTGGCGAGCGTCCTGACGATCCGGGACGGTTTCATTCCCCCCACGATCAACCTGGACGAGCCCGGCGAGGGATGCGATCTGGACTACGTCCCCAACACGGGACGGCATCAGGAAGTACGCACGGTCATGAGCAATTCCCTGGGATTCGGGGGACATAACGGCGTCCTGGTGCTGCGCGCGTTTCAGCAGTAGCGCCGGTGCCGCGTCGGGCGGCATCGCGATGCACACGCCACCACGGCGCACACTACACCACAAAAAAGCCCTCCTCACTGTGGCGGCCACGGTGGGGAGGGCTGATACCGACTGAAGCCGGCAAGTTCGGGAAGCGGTGAGTACGGAGTACTCAGTCCTCTTCCACTTCGAACTCGTCTTTTTCGGCTCCGCAGACCGGGCATACCCAGTCTTCCGGTAGATCCTCAAAAGAAGTTCCCGGCGGAATATCGCTGTCGGGATCGCCCTCTTCCGGATCGTAGATGTAGCCGCACATGTTGCAGACGTACTTCTTCATCGCTCTCTCCCTTACGGCCACTGCACATCAGTGAGCAGCGTCAATTTGGTTTTACTTCGCTCGTCCTCCGGATTGAGGTCCAGAGCACGTTGAAAACACTTAATAGCCTCGGTGTTATTGTGCAGTCCATACTGCACGGTACCGAGCATGTAATGAACTTCGGCGAAGTCCGGAGTTTCGTCAACCAGTTCACCGAGAAGTTGTAGCGCTTCGTTGAATTCTTTGTGCTTGATCTTGAGCTGAGCCAGGTAGAAATTGGCGATCCGCGACTCCGGGGAGGCCTTGTGAAAGCCGTCAAACGCCTCCGCCGCGGCGTGATCTTCGCCCAGGAAGAGATGGATCAGTCCCACAAAGTACTGCGCCATGGCGTGAGACTGGCTTCCCATGTTCACCACCGCCTGAAACGCCTCCAAAGCCTGCTTGAGCCGTCCCATGCGATACAGACACACACCCAACTTATAGTAGGCGTTGCCGAACTCCGGCCGCGCCTGGATCGCCTCATTGTAGCGGTCTACCGCGTCTTCCAACTCGCCCCGAGAGTAGGCGATATTTCCGCGAAGCAATTTGATGAACGATTCGCCCTCGTACTTCTCGTCCAGCGTCTTGAAAGCGGTATCCGCCTCGGCCCACTGGCCCGACAGGTATTTGCCCATCGCGTCGATATAATGTTCGTCCTGGTTGTAACCTTGCATGGGTAGCTCCTTCCGTCGCTGCCTTCCCAGTGTAACCATCGATCCCCGCCGAATCAAGCAAAAGGTTGCCTCCTATCCGGCGGTGGAACTATTCCTGCTCCACCAAAATCTGCGGGTACGTTCCGTCACCCGGTGGGAGGAGGTGCAGTCGCACGCGTTTGGGGCTGTCCATCTTCTCCACCGCCCGGGTACTGAGTTCAATCGAACCGAGCTTGCATTCGTTCTTCTGGTAGATATTGCCGTAGACTCCCTCGGTGGACCGTCCCTGCCACGTGGCGGGACTCGCACCGTAATAGATTTCCACCGTGGCATCGGTCATCATCAGGCCCAAGTCAAATCCGTCGTTGGGGTTGATAACGATCTTTTTCTCCGGAAAGGAGAGATCTGCCAGCACGTTGAGAAAGCTGGTCTCTTTGGTATTCATAACACCTCCACTAAAGCATCTTCATGCTGCCGCGATACGCGGCAATATCCATGACGAGGACCACCGCGCCCTGTTTTTTGTCCAGGTCGCCGGTGATATCCTCGATTCCGTTCATCAGGTCTTCTACGTGTTCCTCAGGGACCATGGCGAAGATCGTCTTGCTATGGCGTTTGCTTTCGTTCATGAAACCGATGAAATCGGCAAAGAGGGGTACGTTGGAGATATACTGCCCCATTCCGGCGGATTCCATGATTGTGGCGCCCTCGATACCTTCCTCGATAAACAGTTCCAGGATCCGGTACAGATATTCCTCGACGTACAGGTTAATCATGACCAGCTTCATGACGCGGGTGGGAGCATCAGCCGCGCGGTCTTCCTGGGTATTGCGCAAAAACGCCTCAAACAACGCCGTCTCACTGCGGGCGGCCAGGAGCTCTCGTTTGAGATCCGTATGGCTCAGAGCGCGGGACACGAAGGCCAGGATCTTCAGATGATCGGTCACGTTTTCCGGGGGACCGAGAATCACGAAGAACAGCTTCACCTTCTTCTTATCCAATGCTTCGAAGTCGACACCCTTCGGAGCGCTCATAATGAACAGCAGGAACCGCTCCATGCCCGGAATCCGGGCGTGGGGGATCGCAATTTCGTTGCCGAACGCCGTGGACCCTTGCGATTCCCGTTCCGCGATGGCAGTGCGAATCGTCTCCGCGGCGATCTGTGACGCCGCCTCTCCCTGGACGGCGAGTTCCGCCAGCTGCGCAATCACGTCCTCTTTGTTCTTGGCGCGGATGTCCACGCGACAGCTGCGCTTGTCGAGAATTTCATACAGGTTCATGAACGTTCCTCCGTCATTTCATTCCCGCGGATAATCGCCATGCGGGACAGGGGTGGTCCGATCAGTTCATTGATAAACACCGAAAGGAGGATAATATTCACCATCATGCCGATGATTGACTGGTATTCTTGGGGGAGTGCACCCATCGCCGGTGACGCCTCAATCAGGAGCACCAGGCCGATCGCCACCCCCGCCTGTGGCAGCATACAGACCCCAAGGTAGTTGCGAATCGGCACACTGGTCTTCGCAATGCGGCATCCCGCCCACACTCCGCCGTACTTGCCTACCGCCCGGGCGAGAATATAGGCGCCTCCCAGGAGCATAATCTGGGGATCGGCCAGTACCTGGGGCCGGAGCTCCGTGCCGGCGATTACGAAGAAGAGCGCATAGATCGGAGGGGTCAGCGGTCGGAGAATACGAAAGATGCGGTGGTTCTCCGGGGACAGATTGATCAGCAGCGCACCGGCAGTCATGTTGGTGAGCAGCGGAGACAGGTTAAATACCACCGCCAGTGCGGTTGCCATGAAGAGCACACCTAGCGTGGTGATAAGGATCTCGTTTTGGTTGCTCTGGCGCCACGCCAGGAGATGAACCAGAACTCCAGTCCCCACTCCCAGGAGGATAGAAAAACCCACCTCCCCCAGCGCGTGAAAGACGATCGTCACCGTGCCGTGGGCGGCAGCCTCCGCCGCAGTTGCATCCGATAGAATGCTGGCGGCCAGCGCGAAGACTACGCCAAAGAGGATCACCGCTCCGGCGTCATCCAACGCCACCACGCCGTAGAGGTAATCCACAAATTTACCCTGCGCCCGCAGACTTTGCACGATCGCCACCGTGGCCGCCGGCGCCGTGGCGGAGGCGATCGCCCCCAACAGCAGCGCGAAGGGAATCGGCAGTGACAGTAACGCCAAGACCGCCGAAACGATGACGAACGTTGCCAGCAGCTGCACCACCGTGATAATCACGATCGGC
>JAWOCO010000347.1:0-3919 GCA_046483765.1 Alkalispirochaeta sp.
TATCGGTATGCAACGAACGCTACCGGTCCTGCTGCTCATCTCATGTGGTCTCATCGGCGTGACCGCCCTCCCCCACCAGCCGCAGGAGCCGGCGGGAGTAGACCGCTACCGCCGTGCGGAAACCCTGGTCTATTCGGAACAAGGAACCACTGCGGACGTACGCACCCTGCTGGAAAACACACGGCGGGACCTCCGGGGCGAACCGGATGCCGCTCTGCGCGCCTATTGGATCTCCCGCACGCACCTCCTGCTGGCCACCCGCTACAATCAGCAGGACGACAGCCGTGCCGCTCAGCGGGAACTGGAGGCGGGCTTTGCGGCGATCAATGACGCGATCGAGCAAGCCGGTGAGTTTTCCGATGGGCTGCGGGTACAGGCGGATCTCCACGCGCAGATGATGTTTGCCCGGGGACTGATCTACATGGCTCGCCACGGCAGTGATGCCCGGCAGCAGGCGCTGCGGGCGATGGAACTCGACCCCACCAATATCAGCGCCCGCATCACCGCAGCCGGATTCTATCTGAACGCCCCGCGATTTGCCGGTGGCGATTCGCAGGAAGGCACGAGGATTTTGGAGTCCGCGCTGGCGCAGAGTCCCGAGAATGAGAATGAGCGGTTTCTGATACTGGGATTACTGGCGCAGACGTACGGCGAAGCCGGCGACACTGCAGAGGCGGGGCGCTACCTGCAGCTGGCGGAAGAGATCTACCCCCGCAGTCCGTGGATTGCTGAGCTTCGAAGCACAGTAGGATCGTAAGCGCACCTGCCTATGCCTAAGCACCTGCCTATCACCTGTCCAATACTAATACGAGGAGCCAATCACGTCCCGCGGCTTGCTTCCGTTCTGTGGTCCCACGATTCCTAACCGTTCCATCTCTTCTACCATGCGGGCGGCGCGGTTGTAGCCGACTTTCAGTCGGCGCTGCAAGTAACTGGCTGAGGCTTTGTGACTGCTGGTGACCACTTCAATCGCCTTTTCCATGAGCGGATCCTCCAGCGTATCTTCGGTGAGGTCGTCCTCATCCTCGTCAATAAAAATTTCATCGTCGATGTAGTCCGGTTCACCAAACGTCTTGACCTCTTCCACGACGCGCTCAACCTCTTCTTCAGTGAGGAAAGCCCCCTGCATACGTACGGGAAACGGGTCCGCCGCCGAAGTGAACAGCATATCCCCGCGACCCAACAGCTTTTCGGCGCCCTGCGAATCGATAATGATTCGGGAGTCCACCTTACTGGCCACCATGAAAGCGATCCGGGACGGAATGTTCGCCTTGATGAGACCGGTAATGACATCCGTGGAGGGGCGCTGGGTGGCCAGAACCAGATGGATTCCCACCGCCCGGCTCATCGCCGCCAGTCGTGCCACCGTACTTTCCAGTTCCTTACCGCTGGTAGCCATGAGGTCGGCAAACTCATCGATAATCACCACGATGTACGGCAGCGGCTCAGTGGCGAGATTCTTACGCTTGATCTTGGCGTTGAAGCCGGTAATGTCCCGCGCTCCCAGGCTGTCGAGCATGCTGTAGCGCCGTTCCATTTCGTAAATCAGATACTGTAACGCCTGAAACGCCCGCTTGGGATCGGTAATCACCGGCGTCAACAGGTGGGGAATATCGTTGTAGAACTTGAGTTCCACGATCTTGGGGTCGATGAGGATCAGCTTCACCTCAGCCGGGTTGTGGCGGTAGAGGACGGAACAGATAATCGAGTTAACGCACACCGATTTCCCGCTCCCCGTGGCACCGGCGATGAGCATATGCGGGGTCTTGGCCAGATCGACGATCTGCGCTTCGCCGGCGATATCCTTCCCCAGGGCGATGGGAATGGAAGAGTCGGATTCGAAGAACTCATCATCCTGTAGTAGCTCGGCAAAGGAGACGATATTGCGTTCCCGGTTGGGGATTTCAATACCCACGGCGTGTTTGCCGGGAATCGGGGCCACGATCCGTACGCTGGAAGCGGCCAGCCGAAGCGCGATATTGTCGGAGAGGTTGGTAATCTTGGCCAGTTTGACGCCGGGGGCCGGGAGGATCTCAAACATCGTAATCACCGGTCCTTTACGAATTCCGGTGACCTCGGCCTTAATGCCAAACTCCTCCAGCGTTACCCGCAACACTTCCGCCGCGTCGCGGGTAGTGTCATCTATCTCCCAGTAGCGACCATCAGAATAGGTTGAAAGAATTCCCTCGACAGGAACGTGGTACTTCTGGCGCGTCCGGCGAACCGGCGCCATTTCCGGCATCGGCGGTGGCTCGGGCAGGTCCTCCAGATCATCGTCCAGATCCGCTTCTACGTCATCATCCAGCGCAGCCGCGAACTCAACGTCCGAGTCAGCTTCCAGCTCATCATCGTCCAACTCGATGTCTAATTGGTCATCCAGCTCGGCGTCCTGCTCGGCGAGGAACTCGTCGTCCTCATCATCGTGATCATCATCGTCTTCGTCGAAAACCACCGCACCGATCTCTTCCAGATCGCTCTCCAGGTCCGCTACTCCCACATGACCGCTCCGGCGGCCAAAGATCAGCGGAAGCGGGGGCTCGGGAGCCGATTCTTCCTGGGGGCTCTCATACGTCTCGTGCGCTTCTCCCGCACTCAGCGGGTCGGCGGCGGCCTGTGATCTCTCCACGGTGGAGGGGGTCTTCTCGAGCCCCTCCTCCATCCGTGCGCGAAGCGCCGCAAGTTGGTCCTGAAAGGTGACTGGTTCTGGGGAGTCGTCAGGGGTCTCGGGCTCGTGCTCGGCAACTTCGACCTCGGAGGCAAGATCTGGATCGGCGGGGGGCTCGCCCTCGGCGCCGGACCGTGGCGCAGCGGCGAAATCCCACTCTGTAGCGGCTTCCGGCACAGCAGCGGTGTCCGGTGCCGGCAGCGCGATGGCGCGCATACGGGTGAGCGGTGACTGCTCGTCGTTATCTGCATCTGCGTTGGATTCAGGGGATCCACCGACTTCACCACGGGCACGGAGTTCGATCCAACGCCAGAGCTGCATCAGCACCACTCCCTGCACCGCCAGCGCCAGACTGAGAACGATGCCGGCACCGCGAATGGTAAAGCTCCGTTCCAAAGCAGCAATGAGCGGCACGGCGGCGGCAGAGCCCTGCACCAGTAGGCGCAGGAGCGCCCCCACCGTGAGTACGGGAACATGGATCACGTTAAGCAGGAGCACGCTTTCCCAGGTAATCGGCCGCGATCGAAGCGCCATAATGGTGAGAGCCAGAAAATAGAGCGGTATCCACCAGGCTGCCACATGGAGCATAGCGTAGAAGAATCGCCCCGGGGCAGCGATAGCGTGACCCAGCACACCGGTAGGATCAACCGAGGCGATAGCGAGAGAAATCGCCATGAACGCGGTCCCTATTGCAAGGACGACCGCGAGAATACGTTCCTGTCGGTGTTCCTGTCGTTGTGTTGGTATTGCGCTAATCACTGATACCCTCCCTGAGGAGGTATATCGACATGATCAGGGGCGAACGTGAGTGAATCTCGGCGCTGAGATCGGCGGGAACCTCAGCGAAAGAACAGGATCCCCGCCACGCCCAGCGGTATCAGATACCAGGCAAACAGTGACAACTTGCCCGCCCGCACGATCTTAAGCAGCGCGGTGAGCGCCACGTATCCCACCAGGGCGGCAGCGATGCATCCGGCGATTACCGGCCCCAGTCCTACCTGCGCCCCCAGCGCCTCCGCGTCCCGCAGCGTCAGCACCAGCGCCCCGAGGATCGCGGGAATCGACAACAGAAAGGAGTACTCGCCGGCAGTCTTCCGGTCCATACCACTGTAGAGCGCCACCGAAATCGTTGCTCCCGATCGGGAGATTCCCGGGAGCACCCCAAGCCCCTGCGCCACTCCCAGTACAAGGGCATCCAGCCATCGGATCTGGTTCAGGCTCCGGGTGCCGTGAAACCAGCGCGTAGCGATCAGG
>JAWOCO010000112.1:0-6078 GCA_046483765.1 Alkalispirochaeta sp.
CTGTGTTAATTTATATATAGGATTTTTAATATCACTGGAGTGTAACAATGACCGAACATCTGACGAAAGATACCTTTCTGAGCAAAGTTTTCAATTATGAAGAGAATAAGGAGTGGAAGTACGAGGGTGACAAGCCCGCGATTATCGACTTCTACGCGGACTGGTGTGGCCCGTGCAAAATGGTGGCCCCCGTCCTGGAAGAACTCTCCGAGGAATACAGTGAAAAGCTGAATATTTACAAGATCGATACCGACGCCGAGCAGGAGCTCGCCTCCGTCTTCGGAATCCAGAGTATTCCCTCGATGCTGTTTATTCCCGTTGATGATAAGCCCCAAATGGCGGTGGGAGCACTGCCCAAGGACAGCATCAAACAGGCGATGAAGGACGTACTCGCAGTTGAGTAAGGATCCCCCCACATCGCTTGCGGCCGTCTCGATGATTCGAGGCGGCTTTTTTGTGTCCGGCGCGCGTGTGCCTGGCTCGTGCCTGGCTCGTGCCTGGCTGTTTGTGTCCGACTCTTTATATCCGATGGAGCGCGCCGGCCTACTCGTCTGCAGTGCGCTGCCGGCGAAAGCGCACCGAGGCGATATAGCTGCGACCCACGGCCTCGATTACCAATGATCCAAACTTGGTCTCCAGGACCTCATCCTTTTCCGGAATCCGCCCCATACTGCGTATGATATAGCCGGCGATCGTCTGCGCGTCGTCGTCACTGGGAAAGTTCACGTCTAAATGGTCGTTAATGACGTGGATCGGCGCATCCCCAGCGATTACGTACTCATCCGGACCCACCGCAAACAGCGGCTGCGCCTCTTCAATCTCACCCTCGTCGTACAGCTCACCCACAAATTCCTCGACCAGGTCCTCCACGGTGACAATACCGGCTACGCCGCCGTACTCGTCCAACACAATCGCCATATTCAGCCGCTCCCGTCGGAGGCGCGATAGTACCGTATGAAAGCTTTTAGATTCCGGCACGAAGATTGGCGGCACCATGATCTTGCTAATCGAAATATCACTGTTCCCGTCGGCTACGGCTTTGGCCACATCCTTGACCAGCAGAATTCCTACGATTCGCTCCGGCTCATCATCGTACACCGGTATCCGCGAAAAGCCGGACTCGAGAATCGCCGGGAACACCTCCCGCACCGTACCCCGTTTCTCCAGGCTAAAGACCTTGGTCCGGTGCGTCATGATCGCCCCCACCCGGACATCCCGCGAGCGGAACACGTTTTTGAGAACTGAGGCGTTGAGCTGGTTAAACAGCCCCTCACTTCCGGCGTACCGCACCAGGTGCTGCAGGCCCTCGATCGTCACGCGGGGGCGCTTGGTGCTGCCGGTGAGCCGCGTCAGGGCGTTGCTGATGGTGCGAATCAACCAAATAAACGGCGAAAAGACGGTGGAGAAGATCTGGAGAAACCGCGACAGTCCCAGGGTCACCCGCTCGTTGTGCATAATGCCGATTTGCTTGGGAGTAACCTCGCCGAGGATCAGTACGAGAATCGTCAGCACAAGGGTAGACGCGGTGAGCCACGTTTCCCCGAACATGCGAATGGTAAACGCCGAGACCAGGGCGGAGGCGGCCAGGTTGGCGAGATTATTGCCGATCGTAATGGAGGTGAGCACCACATCCAGGTGGTCGTAGAGATCCGCCACGTGCCGTCCGCGGGCACCGTTTTCCTTCTTCATCCGTTCGATCTGGTCCACCGAAAGCGAAGTGAACGCCACTTCGGTTCCAGAGAAGGCCCCTGAGATCAACAGCAGTACGAAGACAACTGATATTTCGATCACGACCGTATCATCTCACGATCCGCGAAACGGCGCAAATCTACAAAAATGAGGGGGAAAACAGGCTGATTAATCGTTTGCATATTGCATTTCATACCGGGAGGTGGTATTTTTCGGTGTGTCGGATCACGCATAGGCACCAATCGTATCATTCCGACAGAGTCACCTTTGGTCTTTTGGTTTTTGGGACCCTCTCAGGTTTTACCTCCTTTCCTGAGAGGGTCTTTCTTTTTTTCACGTAGCCGTGACCTCTACTATCTGAACATCTGAGCGTATCTGAACATCTGAGCGGGATTCACTCACCGGGGGGAAACGCAAAGTTGATCCCGGTAGAAAGGCGGGTACTGGTATTGATCCACTCGCTCCCGCCGATCAACAGATCCTGTTGCGCCTCCAGAAACCAGCTCATGATCGGATGAACCTTTACCCGCACCGCAGCCTTTACGTACGGCCCCATGAGGAAGCGGAACTCCTCCTCCGTCTCCGGATTGAAGTTAAACACCGGTGACAGCCCCGTGCCAAAGAGGAACGTGGTCCGTTCCTGGGGAAAGGTGAAGTTGAGCCCCACGTTGGCGGGAATCAAGAAGCTGGGAACGGTATCGCCCTCGGCATTACTGTCGGTGGTAATACCAAACTCACCACCCAGATTCAGCTCCAGTCCGTCCTGGAGTTCGTACAGATAGGTGGCGGAGAGCGCCGTGAGGTAGGTGGTGTCATACCGATAGAAGTTGGTACCGATTCCCGCTGAAAACGAACTGTCCGCGGCGACGGTGGTGGTAGCGACTACCGTTGCCGCACATAGTACAAGCAATGCTTTGCGCATTAAGATCTCCTTAGACAAATACTCCATATAACTGGTGACCGCACTGGGGGCACGCTCCGTGGGTGGTATAGTCCCGCACCGGCGGTCGATGTTCCACACAGACGGTACCACATCGGGGGCAATTCGTCCGGTGATAATCTGATTGTCGGCTGTTTCCGGCAAAGATAAACGGAGGCCCTTCGCGCTCGGCCAGGTAGTCCAGCGTATCCCGGAGGTCCTGCTCCGTCGTAGCCGGTTCGTCGGCCATTTTCCACGCAGGAAAAAAGCGGCTCAGGTGCCACACCTGTACTCCCGCGTCAACGAGTTCGGATCTCAGCATATCGACCGTCTCCCGGGTATGACGGGAGCTCATGAGCATCGTGGTCACCTCCAGGTGCCGCTCCGGGGCGATTCGGCGGATCGCTTCAATCACCGGTTGGCTACGCCCCTTGCATAATCGCCGGTAAAACTGATCATCACCCTTGAGATCGATGTTAAACGCGTCCACCACCGGTATGAGCCGGTCCATCGCCTCCTCGGTGAAGAACCCGTTGGTCACCATCACCACTCGCCCGCCATCGTCGCGAATGCGCGGCGCCGAATCGAGGATGAAGTCCTGCCAGACGGTGGGCTCACTATAGGTATAGGCGATAGAAGGGGTGCCGGAGCGCTTCCACTGCCGGTAGACTTCTTCCGCCGACCAGTGAGCCTGGGGGGCGGGAAACCGTTCGGGAAACGCGATGGAGGCGTTCTGGCAGAAGCTGCACCGGAAATTGCAGCCCGCCAGCGCCACCGAGAAGACCTGAGACCCGGGAAGGAAGTGGTACAGCGGCTTCTTTTCGATCGGGTCCACCCCGGCGGACTGTATTTCACCATACACGGTGGTTCGTAGTTCGCCTCCGTGATTCTGGCGAACTCCACACAGCCCCAACTCCCCAGGAGCGATCGTACAGCGGTGTGCGCAGAAATCACAGGTGACTGTAGCGTCCCCGGCAACGGCGGTCTCGCTTCGTGGTGCAGTAGACGTATTACCGGACATCAACACACTCCTCCTCGCTATAGTGAACGGTCTGAAACACTTCGAATCGCGCCTCCCGGTTGCGCCACGCATCGGCGGGCAGCCCCGCCTTGCGGGAGAGGTGAGATAGTGTCTGGGACAGATCCCATCCCTGTTCCTGGGCAACCTCCGGGAGAAAGAGCGCGCGACTTCCCGCCAGGGAGAGAATGATCCCATCGGTACCGAGACGAATCGCCCCCACCTCATCAACTGCATGGGGAACGGTGAGGATCGAGTGCTCAATCACACATAACTGAAGTTCATCATCCGTGACCGGATCGAACCGCGGGTCCTCGAGCGCCGCCTCCAGGGTGACGCGGCGCACGGTGGATCGGAGCGGCTCGGAGGTACGAATCGTGCCGATACACCCCCGCAGTTCCCCGTGCTTGCGCAGCGTCACAAACAGTCCGGGATTCTCGTCGAGAATCGGGTCCTCCAGCGTGAGGTGGGGCTCCTCACCGTGGCGATAGCGGGAGCCCAGCCGCCAGCCAAGGAGAGAACGGGAGTAGCCCAACAGGGCACATTTCACCGGGGTGGATAGGTTCCATTGGTTCATCGTACACCTCCCGTAATCTCAGCGGTGAGATAGCACACGAACTGGTGCGCCGTTTCATCATCCTCCGCCGAGGAGTAGTAGTCGAGAATCGCCGCCTCGCCGCGCGCAACGGCGCCGCGTGCTTCCTGGTGGGCGATCGCCGCAGTGGCCAGCCCCAGCGCGTACCGGCCGCAGATCGTGCTCTCCCGGCCCAGAAACTCCCAGTAGGTAGAGAGATCGCCGGAAAGCGCCGGGTGCACCATGCTGGTGTCATCACGGTGGAGTTGATCCCGCAATTCACCCCAGGACCGATCACCATACGGGGCCCACCGAAAGGACCGGCCGTAGTGGGTGGCATCGGAACTCACGAGCCACAGGACCCGGCGATCTCCCACGCGACTCAGGACGCGCTCAGCGGCGGCCTGGGCCCGCTCCGGCGAGGAGAGCCCGCCCACCAGGACGGGCGCCACGGGAATCTCTCGGCCCAGATAGCGGGCGATACCGGGAAGCAGCAGTTCCACCGCGTGCTCCCGGGCCACGGCGCCGGCGTCGTCGCGATCTCCGAGACCCGTATTCGCCCCGGCCGCCACCGCTCCGGGAAGATCCCCGTAGGGGGTGGCGTGCGCGGAGAACGCGGCTCCCACCGTGGTGTCCGCGGGAATCGGCACGTAGTGTGAGGGTGCCACCACCACGATCAGGTCTACCGCCGCCTGCAGCGCCTCCCGGTGTTGGCCGGCGCGCTCCCAAAAGGCACGCTGCCCTCGGGCGGTGTACATCAGGGCGGCGTGGGGCAGCACCCCCAGCAGTGGAGGCGCAGTAGTAACCGCCTGCGGTCGATCTGGTGAATGAGTTTGAAAGAGATCGTCCACCGCCTGGGCATCTTTAGGATACCAGCGGCCGACGAAGTGCATGTGATTTATCATTGGTCCACCTCCTTTGCGAGGTCTACCTCCATTGTAGGCGCGATTGACGGTGCTGTGAACCATTGGGTACCATGCCGACCATGAAGAAATATCCATTCCGCGAGATTGAGCCCAAGTGGCAGCGGTACTGGGACGAGAACAAGACGTTCCGGGCGACGGAAGATCAATCGGTGCCGCCCGAGAAGCGGCGCTATGTCCTCGATATGTTCCCCTATCCCTCCGCGGCGGGTCTCCATGTAGGACATCCTGAAGGGTACACCGCCACCGACATTTACTGCCGCTATCTCCGCATGAATGGATACAACGTGCTCCATCCCATGGGTTTTGACAGCTTCGGACTGCCCGCGGAGAACTACGCCGTGCAGACCGGTACGCACCCCAAGGCCACCACTGAGGCCAACATCGATCGCTTTCGGGAGCAGATCAAGAGTCTTGGGTTTTCCTATGACTGGGACCGGGAGGTGAGCACCCACCGCGCCGACTACTACAAGTGGACGCAGTGGATCTTTCTGAAGCTCTGGGAGCAGGATCTGGCGTACGTGGCGGAGATCCCCATGTGGTACTGCGAGGCGCTGGGGACGGTTCTGGCCAACGAAGAGGTACTGGCCACCCCGGAGGGCCCCCGCAGTGAACGCGGCAACCACCCGGTGGAGCGGCGGCCCCTGCGCCAATGGATGCTGAAGATCACCGAGTACGCCGATCGCCTCCTGGAAGGGCTGGATACGCTGGACTGGCCGGAGTCGATCAAGGCGATGCAGCGCAACTGGATCGGCCGCTCCGAGGGAGCCAACGTGATCTTTCCGCTGGCCGAGGATGCCGCGGCGCGGGCACGATCGGCCGGGCTCGGTGCCGATGAACAGCATATCGAGGTGTACACGACCCGCCCGGACACGCTCTTCGGCGCAACCTATATGGTCATGGCGCCGGAGAGCGTGTCCGGGCGGGTCGTGTACACCTCGATATGCTGTTCATC
>JAWOCO010000146.1:0-11323 GCA_046483765.1 Alkalispirochaeta sp.
CCGGTGGATCCACTCCTGGAGTTTAATGACTCGCCCCAGGGCCTGCGCCGCGCCGGACAGGACGCCCCGCGGCTGGCCCGCGCCCACAGCGAGGACGGCAATAACAACGGTATCCTAGATGGTGAGGCGCCGGGGGGCGTCTTCTCCCACTCCCAGTCGCTCCCTGCCACTACCGGCTGGCGCACAATGACGATACCCCTGGATGGAAGTGAGCGCGCGCAGCTCACCGCCACCCGGGCGGTGCGGCTGATCCTGCGCAACGCCGGCGCTGAGGCGTTTACCGGTGGACGGCTGCTCATCGGCCAGGTGGAGGTGACCCGCACCACCGAGGCGGTGGTGGTCTCCAGCGGTGGCGGGAGCGCCACCGTGTCGGTCACGGAGGATCCCCGGGCCGGGGGCGCAGACGAGCTCCGGCGGCGCTTCTCAGTGGTGGGAGATCGCCTGGCCGAAGATGCCGGCTCCCAGCGCGTCTACGCCCTGGACTGGTCCGCCGCCGCCACGGCCGCCGCCGGCACCGAGGAGGTCGCGTTTCAAACGGATATCAATGAGTTCTCCCCCGATCGCTATGACACGCTTTCTCTGTTTCTGTTCCTGGATGACAGCGCCTCACCGGTCTCCGGGGCCCTGGACGCCTCAGGCATCCCGGAGGACTCCGTAGAGCTGCGCCTGGCACCCTACGGCACCGCCCCCGCCGACGAAAGGCTCACGGTGACGCTCCCGGCAGCCGAGCTCACCGGTGGCTGGCACCAGGTGGATATCTCCCTCACCGATGGCACGGTGCGCATCGACGGTGATCCCACCGATTTTCCCGCGGAGACCCCGGAAGACGGTGATTTCCTGCGAACGGTGCAGGTCGCCGTCCGCGGGCTCTCGGCGGGAACGCTGTACATGGATGAGCTCCACGCCACCGACCCCCGGGCGGGATTTGCCGCCGCCGGGAGCGTGGACGCCGTTTGGCAGCAGACGCTCTCGGAAGGCCGCCTTGCTGGTACGCGGTTCACCGTGGAGCAGCGGGTAACCGCCCAGGGTGAGGATTTTCGCGCCGGCGCCGCCGCGAGTCCCGCCACCAACCGCACCGGCACACCGGTGGGTCGCTCGCTGCGCTCCACGACGCTCCTCCGCGGTGAGCGGGAGCTCCTGCTCACCGAGGTGCAGACTACCCTGGAAACCGACGGCACCCGGGAGAGCGGCGCCTGGGGTCACCGCCTGCACGCCCCGCTCCTCCCGGGGGGTGCGGTCCGCCTGCGGGAGCGCTTCTACCGCGACTACGCTCCCCGCAGCTCCGTTGCCGACCGAGAGGTGGCGCTGGTCTCCTCCGGCGACTGGGGAACCTGGCGCCTGTCCACCGCCAACCGCGCGGACCAACGGGAGATCCTGCAGGAGTGGGGGTTTTCCGGCGTCCCGCCGGAAGCCGGACCCTTTAGCTCCTCGGTTACCACCGACCTCTCGGTGCGGTCCCTGGATCAGGCGGTAGTCACCGAACCCTATGGAACGGCGTGGCTGGCCAGCAGCGCTCGCGTGATACCTATATCCCAGAACGACGGCCGGCAGGAACGCACCGCCGATGCCGGGTTCACCGTGGGACTCATGGAGTTCGAGCTGAGTCCCGCCGCCGGCTGGACCAGCCGCGCCTCAATCTCCGAGGATCAGACCGACCGGCTGGAGTTTGCTACCCGGTGGCCGGTGGAGGTTCGTAACGCCGGGGCCCGGCCCTGGGAGATTCGTCCGGAGTACCGGCGGCGGTGGACGCTACAGCGGGGGAGCGAGAGCGCCTCCGTATCGGAGGACTTCACCCACTGGAGTCGCTCGGTGGCGCGGGATACCGCGGCGATCACCGCGATTCCCCTGGCGGAACTGTTTCAACCCGCCTCCCAGTTGGGGTACACCGCACTCCAGGAGGACGAATTGGCCCGCACCCATGATGCGGAGGCGCGGATCGGTTTCGGCCGCGCCTTCGGATCTCGCCCGCGGGACCTTTACGTTCCCTCCGAGATTACGGCGGCGCTCGCCCGGAATCGCCGCTGGGAATCGGACAGCCGTGCCGACCGAAGAATCTGGGAAGTGGGCGTTACCGCCACCGCCATCAATCTGTACGGGGCGCAGGGCAGTCGTCCCCGCGTGTCGTGGTACCGCAGTGACGAGTTCGAAAATCGCGTTGCCCTGCGGCTGAACGAACCGGTGGGCAGAACACCCAGCTGGGCGGTCACTCTGGCCCAGACGACCCGGATCTTCGGGTTTGCCGAAACCGAGGGAGAACTCGTCACCGCCGTAGAGGTGGACGGGCCGGAACCGCGGGGTGTGACCGCCGAGTCCGGCGCGATCTTCCGGTGGCGGACGCTGCGCTATCCCGATCTGGCGCTCTTTGCGCGGCTCCAGGAGGAGCCGTACTACCAACATGAGGAAGAGCTTACGGTGGAGGCTGAGTTTGAGGATGGCAGCTACCGTGGCAGCGAGGTGATCGCCCGACACCGAACTACCCTGGTGATCGGAGCCAACGGATCGATCAGCGCCTACGGTGATCTGGGGTGGCTCACCGATCCCGCCCGCTATGACGAGGGCACCCTCCAGGCGGTGGGGCTGCAGCTCGGACTCGAGGGGCGGCTGGAGTACTAGCCGGGCCCAGCGCACGCGATCTCTCACGTTCCGGGTCGATAGACGGCGCGGGGCGAGCTATACTACTACCGTCACGGTAGTTGATGCCGTAGATCCACTGGAGGAGCAGGTCAATGAAGCACAGAATTGTCGTGATCGGTAGTTTACTCATACTCGCGAGTCTGAGCGCTACGGTGTACGCGCAGGACGGCGAGGCGTCTCAAGAGACACAAGATACGGCGGAGACGGAATCGACTGGTCCGTCTGAGGACAGGTCTGCAGGGTTTGGGGTGGAGGCCGCCTTCGGGGTCAACTCATTTACGAACGGGGAAACCGGGGCGGTGGAGACCTACCAGATGCTGGCACTACGCCCCGAGTTTTCGGTGGGGCGCTTCGGCATCGGTCTGGATCTCCCGTTCAACTATCGGTTCACCGGCGGCGAGGATAGCGACGATTTCGAAGTTCGTGAGGAGGACTGGGTTCCCGATGACGACACCTCATTCCTTGAACTCTACTTTCCGAAGTTTCGCTACATTCGCTATGGCCGAAAAGGCGACGATATTCACGTACAGGTGGGAAATCTCCCTGGGGCCACGATCGGCAACGGGTTTATCGTGAGCGGATACACCAATGAGTTGTTCCTTCCCGATCGTCGTATTTCGGGGGTCGTCTTCGATTTTGACCGGGCGCTGGCGGGAGAACGCTACTTCGGCATGGAGACGATGGTCTCTAACGTGGCCGCCTGGGATCTCATGGCGGGACGTCTGTACGTGCGCCCCCTGGCGGGCACCGCGATTCCCCTGCTTCCGGAACTTCAGTTAGGTGTCACCGTGGCCACTGATCGCGATCCATACTACTTTGCCGAGCGGGATCCCAGTGGCGCGTTTTACCAGAACGCCCCCTCCGATGAATCAGTGCTGATGTGGGGATTGGACGTACGCCAACCGATTCTGGCACGGCCGACAATGACCTTGGCGGCCTACGGCGACCTTGTGTTTCAGGAAGATCGTCGCGGCGGTATGGTGGGTGCCGGGGGCCGGCTATTGGGATTCCTGATATACGGGGCGCAGATTCGCGTCACGGAGGATAATTTTGTCCCGGAGTACTTTGACGGCACCTACGATCGCCGGCGCCTGGAACGCCTCTCGACGTTTAATGAAGAGCAGACGGTTGAGGGTGGTGCCGGCTGGTGGACACGGCTCGGGTTCAGTCTGCTGGACGATGCGATCGTATTCACCAGCACCGTCTCCGGGCCGTTTGCGGTTGATACCAACTCGTATCCCGAATTTCGCAGTCAATTTGCCATAGCCGAGGGCGTGGTACCGGGATTTGCGGGGCTCAGTGCGGAGGCGGGGTACGCCAAGTTTAACATTCGTGAATGGGACGATCTGATCAGCGCGGAGGACGCGATTATTGGTGCCCGAATCAATATCAGATCGGGGCCCGTGGTAATTTCGCTGGTGTATGACCTGATTCATGATCCTAACTCCCCTGATGATGACCCCTGGGTTGTCTCCTCCGGGCTCGAAACGGCGATCACGTTCTAAGGAGGCCGACGATGAAACGCATAGTACTGATATACATTCTGATCTTTGCGGCGGCACCGGTCTTCGCGCAGTCTGAACCGGTGGCAATCCTGGAGTACTTCGATGACGATCAGGAGTTGCAGATTCGTGATGCCGATGACTTCGAGGTCAACTTCTACATCGGTATTGCCCTGAATCCGGGGGACCAGATTATCACCGGAGATACCTCCGCCGAAATCCGCCTGGACCCGAACGGAAGCATCCTGCGTCTCGCCCCGGACACCCGCTTCGTGGTTGAAGGGCTGCAGGGTCGGGACGGCGCGCAAGAGAACGCGTTTGCCATGGAACGGGGGCGCATGCGCATGGTTGCTGCGCGCCTGATCAGTGGGGAGGAAAACCGCTATTCCGTGAGAACGCCCACCGCGGTAGCCGGGGTCCGGGGTACAGACTTTGGACTGGTTTCCTTGCCTGAGGACGCGGAAAACGCCCTGGAAGAATTGTTTGTGTTTACCGGCGAAGTGGCGTTTGAATCCGGTCTTATCGGGGAAACGATCACCCTGGGAGGCGGAGAGCGGGCGGACGTGTATGGCGAGGAGTTCCAACCGCAGATCATGAGTCAGGCGGAAGTGAGCGAACGGCGGGAGGGACTGGAGTTCGTCGCCCTGGATCCCGCCGATGTACCCAGCCCCGAGGATCAAGCTCACCAGGAATCGGAAGAAGAAGAGGAAGAGGAACCGACTGATGTTGCCTCCGAGCCCGTTCCAGAAGTCAGCGACGAGCCGGCCGAGGAGACGGATGGTCTCGGGGACCGCATGTTTGAGAATCTAGCCCGCATTTCCGGGCTGCAAGTGGGCTCAGTCACCATTAACGAAGAGACCTGGGCTCAAGCGGTCTTTCAGCCGCGCCTGTCCATCGGACGACTCTCTTTGGAGTTGTATCTGCCGATCACCTATCGGGAGAACATTTTCGATGCGGGAGAATGGTATCGCCCCGAGGGCAACAACGAGTGGTCCTTCGGCACCGACCAGGACTGGTCGAACGAACCCCTGGTGGCTCTGGAAGACCTGGCCACCGACGTGGCGCTCAAGATCAAGTCCCTGGAGTTCGGGGAGCGGGGAGACGGGTTCTACCTCAAGACGGGTAACCTTTCTAACCTTACCATCGGGCAGGGTCTACTCATGCGGAACTACGCCAACGACATGGACTTTCCCACCGTCCGCCGAGTTGGTTTCAACCTGGGCTTTGACCTGAACCGGTGGGGACTGGAAACGGTGGTCAACGATTTGGTGGCGCCGGAAATTTACGCCGGCCGGCTCTACTTCCGCCCCGCCATGCCGGTGACTGCCGCCGCGGTGGGGTTCAGCGCAATTACCGATATCGCCCCGGAAAATCAGGCGTTGTTGGCAGAGGTGCAGGCGGCAGATCCCCTCTTTCTCAACGTAGGCGCGGATCTGGAGATTCCGATTCTGAATCGCGCGATTTTATCCCTCACGGGATTTGCCGAGGGCGGCGGGCTGATTCCCTATCTCCGCGAAGACACCACCTACGACGGGGAATCGATTAACAGTGGACTCAAGACTGATGCCCTGGTGGACTTCTCCTCCGGGGAACTGCGCAACTTCGGCTGGAGTGCAGGAGTCCGCGGCAACGTCACGTTCCTCGACTACCGGTTGGAGTACCGGAGTTTTGATGGCATCTTCCGTCCCGCCTTTTACGGGCCCAGTTACGACCGCCTCCGCGGCACCTACGCCGAGGAGACGCTCCAGTACCTGGCAAACACCGAAGCCGAGCAATACGATCTGCAGACAATGGGGGTTGCCGGTGAAGCGGGAGCATCGATCCTGGATCTTATCTACCTGTCGGCGGGGTATTTCTGGCCTTGGGAAATCACCGATGACGGCACGTGGCAGGGAAGCAATGAAGACGAGTTCTTGCTCTCTGTAGAACTGCAGGAGGGACTGCTTCCCTTGGGAATCGAGACGGGACTTCGCTACCGTAGAACCCACTTTGCTGCCACGGCGGCCAACTGGGGCGAATACAAGGATGCCTCCCTTTTTGATGCAAACACCACGCTTGACGGGTATGTGGCCTATCCCTTCAACGATGTGGTGCGTATCGTCGCCCAGGTGTCGACCGCCACTGTCCGCGATGAGGAGGGCGAAATCGTCTACGACGATGCCGGTCGCCCCCGCATGGCGCCGACGGTTGCAATTCAAACCCAGATCGGGTTCTAGTACCGGGCATGGATATGCCCAAGCCGGTGGCGCTTTTGCCGCCGGAAGTATCCCGGCGAATCGCCGCCGGGGAAGTTATCGAGCGGCCCGCATCAGTTGTGCGGGAGCTCGTTGACAACAGTCTCGATGCCGAGGCCGACACCGTCGATGTCACCTGGACGGAGGGTGGCTCCGAGCTCATCCGCGTTCACGATACGGGGCGCGGAATGAGCCCGGCGGATCTGGAACTGTGCTGGCGGCCCCACGCAACGAGCAAGATTCGTAGTATTGAAGACCTGGATCAGACCCGGAGCCTCGGTTTTCGCGGGGAAGCGCTGGCCAGCGTCTCCGCCGTGAGCGAGCTCACGGTGCGGGCCACGGAAGCCGGCTCTTCTTCGGGTCGCATGCTCACCGTCCGGCAGGGGGAGCTTATCGGCCTGCAGCCGGCTCCACCCACCCCGGGAACCACGGTAGAGGTACGCCAACTCTTCGCCAATCTCCCCGCCCGTCGTCGCTTTCTTTCCCGACCGCAGGCGGAAACCCAGGCGATCCGCAACGTTATCCTGGACAAGGCGCTCCCCTTTCCGCAGGTGAGGTTCTCCCACGCCGGCGGTACGGGCCAATCGCATACGCTTCCATCCCAGTCCCAACTGGAACGGGTGGCGGCGGTATTTGGTCCCAAAGTACCGCACCAGAGTCTCCATGAGCTGTCCGCCGGCGGCGAGGGCTTCTCCCTACAGCTGATTGCCGCCGAGCCCGCCATCGTCCGCCGCGATCGCCGCTTGATTCAGATCTTCGTGAATCGCCGCCGGGTGTGGGAATACAAGTTAGTACAGGCGGTGGAGTACGCCTATCAGGACGTGCAGCATGGGGGCCTGTTTCCTGCAGCGGCGGTACTGGTCGAGATTGATCCCGCCTTGGTTGACTTCAATATTCACCCCGCCAAGCGAGAAGTCCGCCTGCGCAACGGTGCGGAGCTCCACCACCGGATAGTTGAGGTGCTACGCTCGTTTCTCAGGGCGTGGACCGTCCGGGCCACCACCTTTGAGGGTACGCTCTGGCCCCAGCACGCCGGTGACCAACCAGCTACTCCGTCAATGGCGCGCTCGCACCTGCTGCCCGGGCAGCCGCCGCCCTCTCGATCGGCCCCCGAGCAGCCGGGCCCCTCACAGCCTCCCCCCGCGCGCCCCGCTCCCGCCGCACCGCGGCCCACCCCCGAGGCGACGGGGCCCCAGAAGCAACCCTGGCGGACCAAGGCGCACTTCGACCACCACACGCGGGCCGTGCCGGAGGCGGATCAACTCGTCTATCGGGGAACGCTATTTGGCACCTTTCTCGTCATCGAACGCGGCGATACCGCCTGGATTATCGATCAGCACGCCGCCCATGAGCGGCTGTTGTACGACCGGTTTTCCGCCG
Source organism: Alkalispirochaeta sp. (assembly GCA_046483765.1). GTDB lineage: Bacteria > Spirochaetota > Spirochaetia > DSM-27196 > Alkalispirochaetaceae > Alkalispirochaeta. The sequence goes on from JAWOCO010000146.1 coordinate 7,751, forward strand.
CCCGCACCTCCCAGCAGCTATTGGTGGCGGATGAGTTTGAGGTCACCGCGGATCAGGACGAGTTACTGCAGCAGCACCAGGACGAGTATCGGGAAATCGGTATCGTCCTGGAGCGCGTAGCAGTTTGTCGCTGGCAGCTCACCGCGATGCCGGGGGAGTACCGAGAGAATTCGGAGGATCTGATCGAAACGATTCTTGATCTTGGCGGGCTTCAGGATGCGCTGGACCGCAAATTTATCGCGGAAATGGCATGTAAAGCAGCGCTCAAAGCCGGAGACTACCTGGATGATATGACCGCGGTGGAGCTCGCCGAGCGAACCCTGGCACTCCCGGAACCGCGCTGCCCCCACGGGCGGCCGCTGTATTTAGAACTCACGCAGGACCGGCTGGAACAGCTCATCGGTCGCCGGTAACCCGCTTCTTCCGTAGGGGCCCGCGCCTCACGCTGCGCCGCACCTACTCACCCACCACCCGCCACGTATTACATACGGTATACGACATAAGAAAGCCCCCGACCTGTGCCGGGGGCTTCCACATTCAGCCTATAGACGGTCTATAGACCTTCTACAGAATGGACGGGTCGGCCTAGTGATCTTCCCAGTCCATCGCCTTCTTGACGGCCTTCTGCCAGCCCTTGTACAGAGCTTCGCGCTTGGCCTTGTCAAAGGTGGGCTCAAACTTGCGCTCCAGCTCGAACGCATTGACCAGCTCGCTCTTGTTGCCCCAGAAGCCGGTGGCGAGACCCGCGAGGAACGCGGAACCACGAGCCGTGGTTTCAACAATCCTAGGACGCATAACCGGCACACCCAGGACGTCGGCCTGGAATTGCATCAGGAAGTCATTCATGGCAGCACCACCGTCCACCTTGAGCTCTTTGCCCTGGATTCCGGAGTCCTTTTCCATGCAGTCCACTACGTCCCGCGTCTGGTACGCGATCGACTCGAGCGTTGCCCGGACGATGTGGTCGCGGTTGGCACCGCGGGTAATGCCGACGATGGCGGCGCGAGCGTACTGATCCCAGTAGGGAGCGCCAAGACCGACGAACGCCGGAACCATGTACACGCCGTTGGTGTCTTCCACTTTGCTGGCGAAGTAGTTGGTGTCCGCAGCATCTGCCACGATCTTCAACTCGTCGCGAAGCCACTGTACCGCAGCACCGGTGACGAAGATCGCACCTTCAAGAGCATACTCGACCTTGCCGTCGAGGCCCCAAGCGATCGTCGTGAGCAGTCCCGTCTTGGAGGCGATTCGCTCGGTTCCGGTGTTCATCAGTACGAAGGAACCGGTTCCGTAGGTGTTCTTGGCCATACCGACCTCGAAACACGCCTGTCCGAAAAGTGCACCCTGCTGGTCGCCGATAGCGGCGGCCACGGGGATCTTCTCACCACCGAAGGTCTTCTCGTCGGTGTGGCCGTAAATCTCACTGGAGGGCTTCACTTCCGGAAGCATCGATTTCGGTACGGTCAGTTCTTTCAGGAGTTTCTCGTCCCACTGCAGCGTCTTGATGTTGAACATCAACGTGCGGGATGCGTTGGAGTAGTCAGTTACGTGGACCTTTCCGCCGGTGAGCTTCCAGATCAGCCAGGTGTCGACCGTTCCGAAGAGCAATTCACCCTTGTCGGCCTTTTCACGGGCGCCGGGAACGTTGTCCAGCATCCACTTGACCTTGGTTCCGGAGAAGTACGCGTCGATCACCAGGCCGGTGTTCTCTTTCACATACTCTTCAAAGCCATCGTCTTTCATCTGATCACAGATCCCGGCGGTACGACGGTCCTGCCAGACGATACCGTTCATGATCGGCTTACCGGTGCTCTTCTCCCAAACGATCGCGGTCTCGCGCTGGTTGGTGATACCAATACCGGCGACGTCCGCCGGCTTGGCACCGGCTTTTTCGATTACCTGGCGGGCAACACCACTCTGGGATCCCCAGATTTCCATCGGATCATGCTCAACCCAGCCCGGCTTGGGATAGATCTGCGGAAATTCCTGCTGTGCAACCGAGACGATCTCGCCGTCATGGTCAAACAGAATCGCGCGGCTGCTGGTGGTACCAGCGTCAAATGCCATCACATACTTCTTAGCCATAGTCTTTCGACCTCCATTTTGTTTTCGCTTTTGGTTTCAGATTCAGATTCAGATTCAGTTTTAGACAGGTGCGTGATCTCCGGCGATCGCCGGAGATCACGACCTTCAGGTCAGGTTCAGAGATTCTGAACGAAGACCCACAGGAAGGAACCGAGAACACCACCGATGATCGGTCCCACGACCGGAACCATGGCATATCCCCAGTCACTACCGCCTTTGCCCTTAATCGGCAGCACGGCGTGAGCAATACGAGGACCAAGGTCACGGGCAGGGTTAATCGCATACCCGGTGGGACCACCAAGGGACAGACCGATCGAGAAGATCAGAAAACCGGTGACGAAGGGAGCCATTCCAGCATCTACCGTCTCCATCAGACCCTGGGCGCCGCCCATGGTGTGACCGATACCGAGGATACCAAACAGGAGCATTGCGGTGCCGACGATCTCAGTGGTCAGGTTCCATCCGGTGTGCCGGATTTCAGGACCAGTTGCGAACACTGCCAGCTTGGCACCGGCATCTTCCGTGGCGTCGAAGTGCTGCTTATAGGTGATGTACACCAAAACTGCACCGATGAACGCACCGATCATCTGGGCTACGATATAGCCAGGAACCAGCGACCACTCGAACGCGCCGATCGAAGCAAGCCCGATCGTAACCGCCGGGTTAATGTGTGCACCGGAAACCCATCCGGTCACGTACACGGCCATTGCAACCGCAAGACCCCAACCAGTGGTGATAACGATCCAGCCGCCCGAATTACCTTTGTTCTTATTCAGAACAACGTTTGCGACAACGCCATCACCGAGCAGGACCAGTGTCATCGTTCCGACGACCTCGGCAAGGTACATTGCCATTGGAGTGAAATCCATGTGTGCCTCCAACTAAAAATAGGGATTTGTTACGGTGGTACAACGTCGACTGACGTTTGTAACCAACGTTGAAAAAATGCTACACCCCTTCTGAACAGCCGTCAACAAAAACTTTTGCAAACGTCCGGAGCTGCGGAATCCGGCGCTAAAGTGTTTCATAATCATCATTTAGCTGTGGTGTTAGCTCTCATTCACAGTAATATTTCGAAAATTAATTCGCCAAAACAGCGTGTGGTGAACTTTTGTAACTTTTTCGTTGACAGACGTTCATAGCGGGTCTACCCTATGAATACAAACAAATCCCAACAAAGAAGTCGAGGTGACGTCGTGAATAAGCGAGACTACGACGTGGTGATCATTGGTGCCGGAATTGTCGGATCTATGGTCGCCCGTGAGCTTTCCAAGTACGAGCTGTCAGTGGCCGTGCTGGAAAAAGAAGTAGATATTGGCATGGGGCAGAGTACATCCAACAGTGCGATCATCCATTCCGGACATGATCCGGAACCGGGAACGATGAAAGCAAAGATGAATGTCCGGGGAAACGAGCTGTGGCATCGGATCGCCCCGGACTTAGAAATACCGATCGATCACACCGGAGCACTTATAGTTGCGGTGGGAG
>JAWOCO010000356.1:0-5898 GCA_046483765.1 Alkalispirochaeta sp.
ACCGCAATGAACAGGCGCCCCGACCACAGGAGGGTGGCCTTGGCCAGTGAGTGCATCGCGATATGGAAGAGGGTGGCCACGAGGGCTGCGGTGCCCAGCGTGCCGGCCCGTCCCCCCGCCGCCACGCCCAGGAGGATATACCCTACGTGGGCTACGCTGGAGAACGCCAGCATGCGGATCAGATTTCGCTCCGACAGGGCGGCGAGATGGCCCACCAGAATATTGACCATCCCCGCCACCAGAAGCAGGTCGAAGACGCGGGGCAGCAGTTCCGGTGCGTGCAGCGGCAGCCATAACAGTCGTATGAGCGCGTACAGATAGATCTTCATGCCGAAGGCGGAAAAGATTGCAGAGACGGTGGATCCGGCCCCCAGATACGCTCGCGGCTGCCATAGGTGGAGCGGGACCATTCCAAACTTGATGCCGAAGGAAATCAGCATGCACCCGGTGATGATCGCGTGAATGTGGGGTGGTACGGTGGCGACGCGCTGCGCCACCAGCACGGAGGTGACCGTGCCGGTGGTGAGATAGATCAGCAGGATGCTTACGAGCAGCAGTACCCCACTCAGCGATGCCAGCACCAGATAGACGAACCCCGCCACAGTGCTGTTCTCACGTCCCTTGCGGGCGATCAGTCCCAGGGTGGTCACCGTGGCAAGTTCTACAAAGACGAACAGATTGAAGAGGTCTGCAGTGACGGTAATCCCGGCGAGGGCTGCAAAATACCACGCCCCCAGCGTTGCAGATTTATCCTCCCAGCCGGAGCGGCCGTCGGTGGCGAGCCGGAAGAGTACCGCCGCCGGGTGCCCCACCGCCAGGAGCAGGAGGAAGAACGCCGAAAAGGCGTCAACGGTGAGATGAATGCCGACCGGTGGCAGCCAGCCCCCGGGGAAGTATTCAAGCGGCCCGTCAGTGAAAACCCTGACGACCAACAGGAGCAGTAGTACCCCGTGGAGCCCGGCCACACCCACTGCCACGATCGCCCTGACGGCGGGCCGGATCAGGCCGGTAAGCGCGATGAGAATCCCCCCGATGAGCGGAACGATGATCGCCAGGATTGGAAGGTGGCTCATTCATCCTCCCGGGTCCTGCGAAATATGCGAGTCAGATCGGTGGTGCCGTAATGGCGATACATCGCGACCGTGAGCGCCAGGGCGATCGCCAGAACACCGGCCCCGATGACGATCGCCGTCAGCGCCAGCGCGTGGGGCAACGGATCAACGTAATGTGCATGCCCGGGGTCAAGAATAGGGGCGGTTGCCCCGGGCTGGTAGGCGGCGGCCACCAGCGCCATAACGATCGATGACTCCATGATACTGATCGAGATACATATTTTGATCATGTTGCGCTGGGTCAGGACGCCCCACAGACCCACGGCACAGACCCCGGCGGCGGTCAGATAGGCAGCGATCTGCATCATAGGGCGTCCTCTCCAGACAGATAGAGGTAAATGACACTCAATCCGGCGGCAACTTTTATGCCTACCACCACGTTCAAGACCGGTATCACTCCGGCACCGGGAAGCTGGTTGATGAGTGCGTTGGAGAGATAGGCACTGCCGGTGGCGATACCGAGTAGTCCAATCGACCCGAACGTCAGGGCTGCTACATACTCCGTGGTGCTGAGGAGCTTCAGGGGCAGACGGCTCTGACCGAACCGATGACCAAAGGTCACGTGGATTAGGATCACCACTACCGCCAGACTGACGCCCCCCTGGAATCCGCCCCCCGGGGAGAGGTGCCCGAAGAGGATGACATATATGGGAAACACGAAGAACAGGGGGAGCATGGCGGAGAGCGCGCGCCGCGCCAGAAGACCCAGTCTGCGTTTGGAATGCGGCGTACGGGGAGTGCCCAATATCATCGCGGTAGCGGCGACGGACGCCAGGATAACCATCGCCTCGCCAAAGGTATCAAAGCCGCGATAGTCCATGAGAATCCCCGTGACCACGTTGATACTTCCCGTTTCTGCCACATCCCGGGAGGTATATTGGACCATGCGTGCCTTGCCAAGGTCCGTGGATTCAATGAGAACCATTCCGAGTCCGCCTGCAAGAAGGAGGCACAGGCCTGCGGTGAGCAGAGAACCAATCCGTCTTCGAGCCTGTCTTCCGGAGAGAAAGCCCAGAGTGCGCTTCATTTGGATCTCCGGGTCTTGCCGATCGTCGTCACGAACAGCGCGGTCATGAAACCGGCTCCAATAACCGCCTCCGCCATCGCCACATCCACCGCCTGGAGGTACGCAAATTTTACGGTACTCAGTACGCCGAATACTGATAGCACGATTACCGCGTGCAGGCTGTTCCTGATCCGCACGGCGGCAAAGGCGGTGATTACTATCCCTACCAGTACCAGGACGAAGGAGCCCTCAATGAGCGTCATCGTCGGCTCCGGGAGTATCAGCTTCAGCGGCGGCAACTTCGGCGTACTCGTCTATGACGAGGTGCCGCCGAGCGTGTTCGATACGGTACGCCCCTCGGGCGATTGCCTGTGAAGCGATCGGATTTGTGGCCATCAGCAGGACGGCAACGATGAGCATGCGCAGTGCCATCCCTGGATCTGGGGCGCGAAACACGGCCCCCAGTACAAGCAGCCCTGCACCGATTGTCAGTCCCTTGGTACCCGCATGGAGTCGCGTGTAAGCATCGGGGAAGCGTAGCATACCCACCGCCATGGCGCCGGCGAAGACCAGCCCCATTATCAGGAAGAGCGAACTGAGCCCATGAAGTATCATCTCAAGCGTCATTGCCTATCTCCACTGGTTTGCTCGAGATGCTTACTGATCACCATGAGATCTGCAAAAAGGAGCAGGGCATAGACGATCGCGATATCGATAAAGATCGATCGCTCGAAATGCACTCCCAGCACCACGAGGATCACCGTCATCATCACCCCCACGGCGTCAGCCGCCGCAATCCGATCCAGAATGGTGGGACCGCGCAGTACGCGTACCAGGCATACGAGGCAGAACAGGGATAGGAGAAACAGTGTCCACTGAATCATCCGGTGATCTTCCTAATCCAGGGCCGCATGTTGCTGGTCACCTCGCTATCGATATCGTCCGCGGCGTACTCCGACACATCGATCCAGTGGATGTAGAGCATGTCATCATCGGGGGTGTAATCCAGCGTGAGCGTACCCGGAGTGAGTGTGATCAAGTTTGCCAACACGGTTGTTGCTCCGATGCCGGACAGGGACGCGGGGGTTTTGACGATGCCCGGCCAGAACGTGACCCCCGGGGTGAGCGCGAGCCTGGCGATAGCAATTCCCGATGAGAGGATCTTCCAGAGAAAGAGTGGGATGAAGCGAATCAGCTGGACGGCGCGATGGAGCCAGCGCCCCCGGAGGGATACCGCTGCGCCATCGGAGACCCACAGACCGCGCAGGGAGCTCCGGAAGAGGATCGTGGCAGTTCCGGTCACGATGATACCCGCTACAACGGCCCCCGGGCCCGTTACTTCGGTGATGATCAGCCAGAAACACCACAATGCCACACCGTAGAGAAACACGCTCATGGTAGCTATAGTAACGCGAAAACGTGTGAGTGGCAGCAGAAACCTATGGCGGCGGGTCCATCGGGCGAGGTTGCTGCGGCGCGGAGAAGGAAGCTCCTACGCCGGTGACGCGGCTTCATACCCAACCTCCATGAGGGTCAAACCCCAGGCGGGCGCCGGCGCCGGGGCCTGAGATCGGTCGCCTGATGCCAGGATCGCTCGGAGCGACTCCGGTGTAAGCGAGCGTTCGCCGGCCAGAACCAGCGCGCCCACCATGATGCGCACCTGCCGCCAGAGGAAACTGTCGCCGCGAATAAAGATATCCAGGGGAGTGTGCGGGTGCAGCGCAGGCGCGGTGCGCCGCTGGATATCGATTGAAACAATGGTGCGCACGGTATTGGCGCGTTTCTTGTCGGAAGTGAAGGCGGCAAAGTCATGTTCACCGAGGAACTCCGCCGCAGCGGCTTCCAGGGCGGGGAGTTCCAGGTCACCGGTGTAGCGCCACGCCAGGCCGGTGAGAAAGGGATCTCCCACGGGGCCATCCACGAGGGTGTAGCGGTAGGTTCGCTCCACGGCGTGGTAGCGGGCGTGAAATCGATCGTCCGCCGGCTCCACGGTGCGGACTGCTACGTCGCCGGGAAGATGCCGATTGACCTGCTGGAGTAATCGGTGCGGGTCTACGCTGCGGGGAACGACGACGCTGGCCACCTGGCCTTCGGCGTGGACGCCTGCGTCGGTCCTGCCGGCGCCGTCCACGCGAATCCCCGGGCAATCCGGGAGTGACCGCTCGATTGCCGTGATGAGCGCGTCCTGGACGGTCCTGCCGTTGCCCTTCTGCCAGCCGCGAAACTTTGCGCCATGGTAGGCCACGGTAAACTTGAGTCGTTGTTCGTCGGGGGTGATGCTCACGAGGCACAGTATATCAGTAGTGAGCCGCTTCGGCAGGATCGTGGGTGGGACGCCCGGGGGCGCGGCGATGCACGGCCGCACAGCACGGCTGGCTGCGCCGCGACGGACAACGGCGCGCCCGCTTGACCTCCGCACGCGCTATGCCCACCTTGGAACATATATGAGTCACCGTGACAGCGCGTCAATGGATGAGGCGGGGCGCACCGCGCACGACGTACTCCTGGTAGGTGCCGGGCCGGCGGGACTGGCGGCGGCGGTCCACTTCCGGCAGGCGGGGCTCGATGTCCTGCACATCGAAGAGGGCGAGGTGGCACAAACGATCCGCAGATTTCCAAGCGGGGTGCGGCTGTTCTCCACGCGGGCAGACTTGGCGCTCCCGGGGTTGCCCTTCGGACCCAATGGGGATAGTTCGCCGACCCGGGAAGAATATATCGCCTATCTCGAAGAGAGTGCTGCTGCCGCTGGGCTTGCGGTAGAGACCGCTACCACAGCTGTATCGGCGGAGGCGCGGAGCGGTGGGTATGCCGTCGACCTGTACAATGCCCTCGGAACGCGGCGCACGGTAGAGACAGGTAGTGTGGTGGTGGCAAGTGGTGGATACTTCTTTCCCAACACCCTTGATATTCCCGGCGAGGACCAACCCCACGTGCATCACTACTTTCGTAGTGAGATCGTGAATTCCGGGGAGCGAATGGTAGTAGTGGGTGGACGCAACTCGGCGATCGAGGCGGCGGTAAACATTGCTGAGGCCGGTGCGGAAGCGCTCTTGGTCTACCGCAAATCGAGGCTGCCCCGATCCCAGATCAAGCCGTGGCTGCTTCCCCGTCTGGACGCAGAGCTGCGTGCCGGACGCATTCGGGTGCAGTACCGCAGCGTGCCGCGAGAAGTTACACCCCAGGGCGTGGTGCTCCGTGATGCGGACGGAGGATCCTACCTTCAGCCCGCGGATGCGGTATTTCTCCTTACCGGCTATGGGCCGGACTATCGCCTACTCCAGGGGGCGGGAGTTCGCTTTCATAAACGCACGGCGCGACCGCTCTTTTCACAGACAACCCTGGAGACCCGCAGCCCGGGTATCTTCCTTTGTGGCACGGTGGTGCTCAGGGTTGGCCGGGAGCAGGCAACTATCGAGAACTCCCGAGACCACGCCCTGTTGATGATAGATTCGATCCGTGCCCGGTCCGCACGGGCGGCCGCCGCCCGCGGCTCCGGGACCGCGATGAAAACAGCCTAAAAAAGGAGTCACATATGGCTAGTAACATTGAAGAAATCTTAGGTGCTGAGGCAGAGGACCTGTTGACGCACAAACCGGTAGTGTCCAAAGAGCTGCTTCACCTTCCGGGTCCCGACTTTGTGGACCGCGTGTGGACCCTATCCGATCGGTCGCCGCGGGTGCTCCGCAATCTCGAAAGTCTGTTTTCGCATGGGCGGCTCGGCGGCACGGGGTATCTCTCGATCCTTCCGGTGGATCAGGGAGTTGAGCACTCCGGTGGTGC
>JAWOCO010000376.1:0-8922 GCA_046483765.1 Alkalispirochaeta sp.
CGCACCAGGCGATAGAGGAGTTTGGGGTGAGTTCTCCCATGGGAAGCCGCATGATGAGCGGTAATACCGAATACCACCTGGCGTTTGAGCGGGAGCTCGCCGAGCACGCTGAAAAGGAGTCTTCGTTCCTCTTTAACTATGGGTATATGGGCGTCCAGGGTACGATCCAGTCGATGGTGGGCAAGGACGATACGGTCGTCATGGACAAGCTGGACCACGCCTGCATCGTGGACGGCGCGTTCCAGGCGCAGGGTATGAACGGTGCCCAGCTGCGCGTGTTTAAGCACAACAGCATGGACAACCTCGAGCAGGTACTGAAGCGCGTCAACCGTGACCGGAAAGGCGGCGTCCTGATCGTCACTGAGGGAGTGTACGGCATGACCGGTGACATCGCCCCGCTGAAAGAGATCACCGAACTCAAGGAGAAATACGACGCCCGCCTGTTTATCGATGACGCCCACGGATGGGGCACGATGGGACCGGAGGGGAAAGGAACTGCGGCGCAATTGGGCGTGCAGGACAAGGTAGATATCTACTTTGGAACCTTCGCCAAGGCGTTTGCTTCTATCGGCGGATTTTCCGCCTCTGATAAAGCGGTCACCGATTGGATCGCCTACAACGCCCGAACGCAGGTGTTTGCCAAGAGTCTGCCCATGGTCTACGTACAGACGCTGCGCAAGACGTTCGACCTGGTGAAGGCGGGAGAGGATCGTCGGCAGAAGATGTGGGCCCGAAGCAATGAACTCAAGGACGGCCTCCGGGAGCTGGGCTTTTACGTGGGTCCCGGCGAATCCCCGATCTGTTCCGTGTTTGTTCCGTTGGGTGAAAACTCCATGGAAGAGATGGGAGCCGCCACCTCCGGCTTTCTCCGCAAACAGGGCGTCTTCGTCACCGCCATCGCCTATCCGGTGATTCCCATCGGATTACTCATGTTCCGCATGATCCCCACGGCGATGCACGAGGAGGAAGATGTGCACAACACCCTGGCGGTCTTCAAGGATATGCGGGACAACCTGGGCCTGCGACTGAAGATGAATGAGGAAGAGGACAAGAAGATCCGGAAGGTGTACGGGATCTGACCGGAAGCCATTCGGTCCCGTGTCTGCCCAGGGGCGCCCAGCGCGTACCAAAGGGGGGACACGGGATTATCTATAACTTACGGGTTAACTATAACCTACCGCCCGAGGCCCATAGCCTTTATCATCCACCGGGGAAGCGGTTTTTCCATTCCCCGCTTGCGGAGATCCATGTACCAGTTGAGCTTCTTCATGATCGGAAGCTTATGGGTCTCGACAAACTCGATTAGCGTTCCGTCGGGATCTTCAATGTAGGCAAAGCGGCCACCCGCTTCACCCATATCGAAACTGGAGCCGGAGTCTACCGTAAAGGGATGCCCCGCCGCCTCGCACCGCGTCTTCAGAAGATCCATGCCCACCACGTCGAAGCAGAGATGGATAAAGCCGAGATCTCCCCAGTACCGGTCGGCGAAGATCTGCATGCCCTGGTGATCGGCAACCTCCACCAGCTCTAACCGAGTAGCCCCGAATAACTCGCTAAAGGCGCCTCTGCTCGTTTCCGAGCGCTTGAGCAGCACCCGTCGCAGCGTGCGGTTGCCGCCGGGAAGTTCCGCGAGATCGTCGAACACCCCGGCCTCATCGTATATCTTGGTGTCATAACCGAGCACGGTGGCGTAGAAGTCCAGCGAAGCGGCCATGTCTGAGACCCCGATCAGGGCCCCTTCTACACCGCCGGTCTGATTGCGGGGTTTGGAGAACCAGCTCTCGCTCTCAACCACCTGGTGGTGATTGCCATACGGATCCCGCACCGCAAACCGCGCGTTGCCCTCCGGGTCTTCAACTACTCCCCCCAGAACCGCGACCCCTTCCGTTTGCAGCCGCTGGTACGCCTGGTGGACCCCTTTTGCACGAATCCGTCCCGCAAGGAGGCCGTAGTCACCGATCTCCACCGCTCGCTGCGGGGGTTGGGGCGTCCGACTGGTATACTGCCAGATCTCGAAACCGCCACCGCCGGCGAGATTGATCGCCAGCATCGCATCTCTGCTCTGCACGGTTCCCCCGGTGTAAGGTGTCATGTAGGGAGCTTCCGCCGCTTCCCGAAACACGGGAAGATCGGTACCGAAGCTCCGTCGGTACCATGCAAAGGCCTCGTCCGTGTTGGGAACACCCACGCCGAGCTGCTGAATTCCGCTGAAGATCACGCTGTCCATAGCCGGAAGTATATCGGTTCTGCCGGGAAGCGTCATCGGGCAGCGACGAGCAACGCTGCCCACTGGAGCGTTACCACGATCACCACTACCGAACTCCCGGTGAAGGAGGATCGCGCGGCGGTGGCTTTGCGCTCCGCAGTCGCCGCCACGGTGGCGTCCATGGAAACCAGCTCTTGGTAGAGATCGCTTAACAGCATATCGGCGCTGTGAAACGGGCGCCGTACGCCCAGCTCGCCCCGGCGCTCCATGATCTGCTCAAAAGACCAGAAGATCTTTCCCGCCAGCGAGCCGAGCGTGCCCGGCAAACGCAGATCTGCCCGAACCGCCACCAGGGAGATAAACACCATGCCCACAATGGTCAGCGCCTTAAACACGCCGGTGCGCAATGCCCCCTGAGTAATGCGAAACCCACCGATCTCGGCCAGAACCGCTCCGGAGGGAACGATCACGTGGAAAATGGTGATCGTCACGATAATCGATATGAAATACACCCACTGCAGTTTCTTCCCCGCCACTCGCGCCAGCGCCCCGAAAAGAATGACCTGACCCACACGGATAACCAGGTTGTCCTGCAGGAGATACGCGGGAAGCGTGAGCATCCCCGCCCAGAACAGCAGCTGCGCGGAGATATTTGAGAGCATCCAGGGATGTTGGCGCCGAAGACTCACCGCGGCTCCTCATTGTGCGGATCAGTAGGGCGCGGATCAGTAGGGCGCGGATCAGTAGGGCGCGGATCAGTAGAGTGCGGATCAGCAGACTGCAGACCGTTAGAGTGCGGATCATTCGAGCGCGAACCACCAGGTCCCGTGAGCCCGCGATAGTCGGCTTCCAGTTGCCGCAACCACTGAGAAAAGGAGGCGAAGTGCTCCGCCAGGATTCCCACTACCACTCCGGCAATCGTTCCCAGTATGAGAAAGGGCGGCGCGATCACCCAAGAGCCGCGCCCAAAGATAAACAGCACCGACAACGTAACCTGCACGATATTGCTGGCGACCGCACCGGCGGTACTGACGCCCACGAGGCTCACCCGTCGCGTACCCAGAGACGATACCGCGATCATGACCAGTGCGCTGGTCATCGAACCAAACAGGGAGAACAGAAACACGTAACTTGCCAGCGTGCCGTTGATCAGCCCCTGCCCCAGGACTTTGAGTAGTGTCAGCGCCAGCACGTGGCGAGGTCGAAAGAATCTGAGCACCACCAGAATCGGAAGATTCGCCAGGCCCACCCGAAAAAACGGTACCGGCTTAGGTATGAGGTATTCCAGCGTCGAGAAGAACATCGCCACCGCTGCCAGCATCGCCAGCATATTGGCGAGCGAACCGACGAGGGAATCGGTAGAAGAAGTAGCGGGCGGGGCCCCGGTCTCGGAAGGGGCCGGCGAACGATCCATGCCCGAAAGGTAGCACACCTCTTCACGAAATGGATACGGACCCCTGATTTCACGCGAACGCTGATGGTATACTTGCGGGTTATGACTGATCGGGGACCGCTCAAAGTCGCGGCCATGTATTCTTTGTTCGGATTCGTGTGGATCATCGGTTCCGACACGCTGGTGCTGTGGATAGCGACATCCCCCGAGGACGTTGCCCGTCTCCAGACGGTGAAGGGCTGGGTGTATGTACTTCTTACCACATTTCTGGTGTACGGGCTAATGCGTCTCTACTCTCGCCAGAAGAATGCAGTGCTTGGTGAGACGATCCGGTCCAGCCGGCTTCTGTCGCAGGCGCTCGAACAAAAGAAGCTCCTTGTCCGGGAGTTGCACCACCGGGTAAAGAACAACCTCCAGACCGTTCTGGCCTTTCTCAACCTCGCCGATCACTCCGAGCCACCGGGTACGGTACACCGCCGGGTGCACACGATGGCTGACACCCATGAAATCGCCATGGCGTTTCCCGACCCCACCACGATTTCTCTCACAGAGTTTGTAAAACGCGTGGTTGGTACCACCACGCGAACCCCGGGACAGCACATCAGATTCACCACAGCAGACATGGAAGCCGACACGAAATCCCCACCCGTGCCGGAAGGGGATGCAGACCGCTCTGCCCCGGCAACCCTCACTGTCAATGAGGCTGTACCGCTGGGGATGTGTCTCAACGAGGTGCTGCGGTGGTATGAGCCTGAGGCGCCACACCCCACGACCGGTTCCGGTAAGGTTGAAATTGGAATAGAACTCATGGTCGACCGCACACACTGGAGCGTACGGGTTCATGCTGACCAGCGCATGGCTCCGCAGTTGAGCTCTACGGCACGCGCCCTCTGCGACGCCTGGGCAACGCAGCTGAGCGGCCGTATCGAATATGCGGATACCACGACAGCGCTCATCGTCCCGCGAGACGCGGCCCATGAGGCACGTCCAGAAGCTGTGGGGAAATGATCACGGCGGGATTCGAACCCACGACCTTCGGCTCCGGAGGCCGACGCTCTATCCAGCTGAGCTACGTGACCGGTTGAGTGGTGATTATCGCGATCAGCTGCCGAAAAGTCAACGGCACGGGCCGCAGATGCCGGCACCACGGCGCTCCCAAACTGTCTTGAGAAGCTACACAGCGCGTGGTACCGTCCGCACTATGACCACCTCCACACACCGAGTGACACTGGCCAGCGCAAGTCCCCGACGCAAGGATCTGCTGGCGCAGATCGGAATAGACGCGATCGTCACCCCGTCTCATGCGGACGAGGAGTCGATTTCGATTGCTGCACTCCGCCGCCAAGGAACCTCCCTGGAGGCGGCGCCGGCGCAGCTTGCGCTTCACCGCGCTCGGCTGAAAGCCCAACACGCCGAGCTGCGGCCAGGAACGATCGGACTTCTGGCGGCGGATACGGTGGTGGCCCTGGATGGACGGTCGCTGGAGAAACCGCAAGACGCGGATGACGCGCGATCGATGCTTACTCAGCTCTCCGGACGGGATCATCAGGTGCACACCGCAGTGGTTTTCGTATCCCACAACCGAGAAACCGTGGAAGAAATCTCCACTACCTCGGTCACATTTCTGACGTTATCGGAGGCGGAGACTGAAGCATACGTGACTACCGGAGAGTGGCAGGGAGTTGCCGGAGCATACCGAATTCAGGGGCGCGGCGGGGCGTATATAACGGAGATCCGCGGGAGCTACTCCGCTGTCGTGGGCTTGCCACTAGGTACCGTTTATTCTATCATCAGACGATTTTTGGACGTGAATCCAGGATCATAATCTTCCGCTGCGGTCCGGGCAGGGACCGACAGACGAGAAAAAGCGAAGGGGTGAGCGCAAGAGACGCTCACAAGGAGGAGAATCGTGGCAGTAGTTACCATGAAGAACCTGCTTGAGTCCGGTGTGCACTTTGGCCATCAGACCAAGCGGTGGGATCCGCGCATGAAGAAGTTCATTTTCGCGGAGCGCAACGGCATTCATATCATCGATCTGCAGAAGACGATCGTAGCGATCAAGGATGCCTATGAGATGATTCGACAGACGGTGTTGCAGGGTAAATCAATCCTGTTCATCGGCACGAAGAAGCAGGCCCAGCAGGCGATCGAGAAAGAAGCAACCGCCTGCGGTATGTATTACGTGAACAACCGCTGGCTTGGCGGTATGCTTACCAACTTTTCCACTATTAAGAAGTCCCTGATGCGTCTCAAGAAACTTGAGAAGATGGAAGTGGACGGTACCTTTGAAAGCCTCACCAAAAAAGAGGTCTCCAAGCTCATTAAAGAGAAGCAGCGCCTGGAGAAGAACCTGGGCGGCATTAAGGAAATGAAAGACGTCCCCGGGGCGATTTTCATTATCGATACTCGCAAAGAGGCGATCGCCGTCGCTGAAGCACGACGAATGGGGATTCCTATCGTAGCCGTGGTAGACACGAACTGCGATCCCACCGGTATCGACTATCCGATTCCCGGCAACGACGACGCGATCCGCGCTATCACTCTGTTCACGTCGATTATCTCTAAGGCGGTTATCGAGGCTGACAATGAAATCGGACTCGAGGTGATTGAGAACCTTCAGGATGACGAGGATGAACAAGGTCTCGCCACCGCCACTGAAGGGCGCGAGGATACCGCTGAAAGCGCTGAAAGCGCTGAAAGCACGGAAGAGCCCTCCGAAGCCAAAGAGGAAGAGGTAGAGACGGTGAAGCTCGCCGCTGCCGTGGGAGCCGACGCGGAAGAGGATCCCGGCTATACCGCGGAGGACTACTCCGATTACGAGCCCGGCGAGGACCATGAGCTTCCGAAGGATGAAACCACTCCCGAAGAGGCCGTGGCAAAAGAGGCCGGTCTCGACGAAGAGACGCTCTACCAGGACTAATTCTGTGGCCGGCCGCCCGAGGCGTTCCGGCCTACTCAACTCGTAACTTCAGGAGGAACATATAGATGGCAGTAACAGCCGCAGATGTAAAGAAACTGCGCGAGAAGACCGGTGCCGGCATGATGGACTGCAAGAAGGCGCTCCAGGAGGCGGAGGGTGATTTCGCCAAGGCGGAGCGCATTCTCAAGGAGCTCGGCAAGGCGGCCGCAGCCAAACGTAGCGGGCGCGCCACCAACGAGGGCCGGGTTTTCGTCAAGATCGACGGAAACCGCGCGGTTATCCTGGAAATGGCGTGCGAGACCGACTTCGTTGCACGCAATGAGACGTTTGTCGCCCTCGGCCAGGAACTTACCGGCGATATTCTCGACCGCAACCTCGCCGATGCCGACGAGACGTTGAACGCCAAGGTGCAGGACGCGATCTCCACAATCAAGGAGAACATGAGTCTCCGCCGTTTTCAGGTAATAACTAAAACCGACAACCAGGTGTTTTCCTCGTACATTCATGGGGAGTCCGGTGGTATCGGTGGAATCGTCACCGTGGGTGTGGACAAGCCGGAGCTCACCGACTCGCAGCAGGTGAAGGACTTCGCCTTTGACGTGGCGTTGCACGTTGTCGCCTTCCGCCCGGCTTACCTGGCGCCGGAAAACATCGATCAAGCCTATCGCACGGAACAGGAGGAGATCTTCCTGACCCAGGCGAAGAACATGGACAAGCCGGAGAAGGTGATTCAGGGCATTGTTCAAGGCAAGCTTCGAAAGCACTTCAGTGAGATCTGTCTGCTGGAGCAGGGATTCGTCAAAGACGAAAAGAAACCGGTGAAGGACGTGGCCAAGGAAGTTGGTAACGCCGCCGGCGGGACGGTAACGGTAGACGACTACGTCGTGTACGCGGTGGGCGAGGACCTGTAACCCGCGCCCTGTCCCATGACGCTATTACACAAGCCCGACGGCCGTCGCCGTCGGGCTTGACTACCCGATCGGGAGGTACCGATGGACGCAACAATCAAAAACGCCGACCAACGCATGCAGAAGAGTCTGCAGGCATTCCAGGAGGAGCTCGCCGGACTGCGAACGGGGCGCGCATCCGCCGCAATGTTCGACAAGATCCGAGTCGAGTACTATGGCAATCCCACGCCCTTGAACCAGGTTGCCAGTATTAGCGTGCCGGAATCGCGCCTGGTGGTGATCCAACCGTGGGACAAAAACCTCCTCGGTGAAATCGAAAAGGCGATCCAGGCTTCCCAGCTTTCCCTGAATCCCAGTAGTGACGGCAAGGTGATCCGGCTCAACATCCCCCCTCTCACAGAGGATCGTCGAAAAGAGATCGTAAAGCTTGCCAAGAATACCGCCGAACAAGCTCGTGTGGCGATCCGCAATATCCGGCGCGACGCGAACGATGAACTGAAGAAACAGGAAAAGTCCGGCGACATCAGCGAGGATGATCTGAAACGGGAAGAAGACCAGATTCAGTCCCTCACCGATAAGTTCATTGAAGAGATCAATTCCGCGTTGGAGGCCAAGGAGAGCGAGATCCTGGAAATCTGATGTCCGGTGCCAGCGTGACGATCATACCGCGACATATTGGAATCATCATGGACGGTAACGGTCGCTGGGCCACCGCGCGAAACCTGCGTCGGACCCGCGGTCACAAGGAAGGCATCGAGGCCGCCAAACGGATCGTACTGCAGGCGATCGCCCGCGGGGTGGAGTATCTTTCACTTTACGCGTTTTCCACCGAAAATTGGCGCCGCGCCGAAGACGAGGTCTCATTCATTATGGGGCTGGTGGCACGCAACCTGCGGGACCAGTACGATTTCTATCGCGAGAATAACGTGCGCGTCACGCACAGCGGAAATCTCGAGGGACTCCCGCCGGAGGTGCGTCGCGAAATCGCCGCAGTCAGCCAGGAGACCGCAGACAACACGGCTATTACCGTCAATCTGGCGGTAAACTACGGAGGCCGTGACGAGATCGTCCGCGCAGTCAACCGATGGCTGTCGTCCCATTCCGGTGATCCTTCCAAGACGCTGCACGAGCAGGATCTGCGCAGCTACTTGGACCTGCCTGAGCTACCGGACCCTGATTTGGTCATTCGTACCGGAGGAGAGCAGCGAATTAGTAACTTCCTCCTCTGGGAATGCGCCTATGCCGAATTTTTCTTCAGTTCCCGCCTGTGGCCGGAATGGAACGGCGATGACTTGAACGATGCGATCGACGATTTCAGTCATCGCAAGCGCAACTTTGGAGGCATGAGATGACGCGCAATACGGTCTTTCGACTGGTAGTGTTCTTCGTGGGTATTCCGTTGCTTGCCGCCAGTGCATTTATCGGCGGTGACCACGGCTTGCCGGCGTTTGGAGCGCTCGTGGTGATCGCCTCCGCTCTCGCCGCCCGGGAGGCG
>JAWOCO010000413.1:0-3729 GCA_046483765.1 Alkalispirochaeta sp.
GGGTCGGTGGCAGCGTGCGGGTCGGTGGCAACGTGCGGGTCGGTGGCAGCATGCGGGTCGGTGGCAACGTGCGGGTCGGTGGCAGCGTGCGGGTCGGTAGCCTCCCGAGAAATCGCCTCGTCCACAGCGCCCCCGTATCGTCGGCGAAGGATATCGAGCGCGCGGTCGTCGGAGAGAGTCACCGCCTCGGCTGGAAGCAGATTCGCACAGAACCCCCACGTCCCCGCGGCAAACCCTGCCACAGACTCCTCTGCAAACCGTCGCCACCGTTCGGCGATCTCGCCGTGCGTCCGGCCAAACTCTCCTGCTACCATCATAGGATCACGTCATAGTCAGTGGTGATCACGATCTCCGCCATCGACTTGTGAGACCGGATAATCTGGTGCTCGACCTCGAGAACCTGCTCGATAAAGGGATCAAATTTCTCCCGATTGCGCCGTTTTCGCGCTTCCAACGTGGCGTGGTAGTCCCGGTCGATGAAGACATGGGTATCGGCGGCGCTCAAAGTGGTCGTGTAGGTTCCTTCGGCGATGACCACTGCTACCCCCTCCAAGGAGACCTCTTCTTCCACGGCCCGGTCCTCATCGTAAATGACCTCCGGTTTCGTGATCATGGTGGCTCCGCGCTTGGCTGCGTCCAAATGTTCGTTTAACAGCTCGAGCTTAACTTCGTTCAAACCTACCCACGAGATGTCTTCCCGCCGCCGGGCATCGTTGGACTTGGGAGGCAGGACGAAGTAATCATCCTGCCCGAGGACGAGCCCGGGGAGCCCCTCCGCATCGAACGCTTCCTTCAAGGCCTTACCCATTTCCGATTTGCCGCTCCCGGATTCGCCGGCCACCGTGACCGTGTATCTGGCTTCTTCCGGCCGAACCCGCTCCTTCAGATGCGCCACAATCCGAGTGGCGGCCCTCCGATGATGCTCCTCTACAATTATGACGTCGCCACGCATGGAGACCCTCCTGACACCAACCGTTATCTTATTGTGTGCTGAACCAGCGCCCCTATTGTAGAGAATTTTGCGCTCCGTCTGCCACCCTGGCAGGAACCCGGGAGCATGAGCCCGGAGCGCAGAGTCCGGTCATGCCCGCGACACACCCACCATCGCCCCGGCCCGTCATGGCAGATGCGCGCCACGGTACCCGCGCGCCCTGGTTCAAGCGGGCCGCGGCTCCCGCCGGCGTCGGTAGCCCCCTCGGTAGCCCCCTCGGCAGCCGGCCCCCCAGCTCGTCTACGCCGCCCCGCGTTGACCGCCCGCCGCGGAGCACATATTTTAGCGGGTATGATGGAATATCCTGACAACCACGCTCCCCACCAGGGGCAACCGGTGCTGCACCTGGGGGCCGACAGCCAAGACGCTACTGCAGCCCTCATACTGATTCACGGCCGCGGCGCCGACGCCGACAGCATGCGGCCCCTCGGTGAGGCACTCATGGGCGATAACATGGCTGTGCACATTCCGCAGGCGTTTTCCAATACCTGGTATCCCCACCGATTCATAGAGCCCATCGAGGACAATGAACCGTTCTTGAGCTCGGCGTTGCAGGTGATCGACGACGTTGTTCAGGGGTTTTCTGCGCGCGGTATTCCCCCGGAGCGGGTGGTAATCGCCGGATTCTCCCAGGGCGCGTGTCTGAGTGCCGAGTACGCCGCACGAAACCCGCGCCGCTATGGGGGTATCCTCGTCTTCAGTGGTGGCCTGATTGGACCGTTAGATACGGAGTTCTATTACCAGGGGGATCTCGAAGGAACGCCGGCGTTCGTGGGCTGCAGTGACACCGATTTTCACATTCCCCTAGAGCGGGTTCACGAGACCACGGAAGCGCTCCGTGGTCTGGGGGCCGCTGTCACTGAGCGCATCTATCCCAACATGGGACACACGATCAACCAGGATGAACTCGAGGCGGCCCGCGAAATCACCACAACGGTAGGTTGAGCAGGGTCAAGCCTGATCCGGCGGGCCCCCGCTTGACCCGCCGAAACTGGGGCAGTATAGAGAATGTTGTTGCAAAACCGGGTTTATCTCTCGGTCTCCCCGTGAGATAGCACGGTTACACGACCCCCGCAGCGCTAACTAGTTGTGGCGCCGCGCAATAGTCAGGGTTGTGCAACACGCTTGTAGATACGTCACGGAGCTCAACTAATCTCTCCCTATCGAACCAGGTCTTCCAGACCTCGCAGCTGCTCCTCGCTGCCGAGACCGATAATCCTGTCCTCCGGGTGGATCGTGACCGACGAGAGCCCGGAGCGGGTGGCGTCGGTGCGGGTATTGCCGAAGGAGTCGGTTATGGCCAACACGATCGCCCCGGTGTGGCTGCCGATGTGCGCATCGCGGAGCGTCTTGCCGGCGAGGGAGGAGGTTTCGGCCACGGTAAACTCCTCCATACGCATCGCCATCTCGGAGTCGTCCACGATGACATCCAGGAAGTTCACCACTGACGGGCGCAGGATTGAAGACGCGATGCGGCGGCCGGCGATCTTGGAAGGCGTGATCACCCGGTCGGCTCCGGCTCGCCGCAACTTGGCCGTGGCGTGAGCATCGGTGCCTTTGGAGATGATCTTCAGTTGCGGATTGAGCTGCCGAGCGGTGAGCGTGACAAACACGTTATCGGCATCCGAGGGGAGAACCGCCACCAGCCCTTTCGCCTCCTCGATTCGCGCCTGGTGCAACACGGCCTCTTCCGAGGCATCCCCGTTCACCACCAGCACTGCCTCAAGATCGGTAAGCTCCGAATGCTCCGGATCGCGTTCGATAACCACCAGCGGAGTGCCGGCCTGAAGGAACTCGTTCACTACCTCCCGGCCAATATCGCCGGCACCACATACGATGTAATGGTCATGTATTCGTTTTAGGGTTCGTTCCATGCGGCGCTCCTGCAGTGTAGATACGATCTGTCCCCCAAAAAGATAGTTGAGCACGGTGGAGAGGGAGTATCCAACCGTGGCCACGCTGACGATGAGAAACACGATGGTGAAGTGTTGTCCGGCGGGCGATAGCGGACGCACCTCTCCAAATCCCACAGTGGTAAGGGTGATAGCGGTCATGTACAGGCTTTCAGAGACGGACCATCCTTCCACGAGGACGTAGCCCACAGTCCCGATGCCAATCAACATGACGAGAAGGACCACCGCCGTGGTCACGCGTATTCCCGGTAGGTGCAAGCCATATCGCTGCATATCGGGAGAGTACACTACCCACCGGCGGGTACGCCATACCGGCACTCCGCCCCGGGGCACACCACCGCGCCGGCTCAGGCCGGAGGCAATCGTCGCCGACGCACCCTTACCGATAGACCCGTTTCATGAGTAGCTTATCCCGTATAGTTACAACTGAAAGGAGTTAACACAATGGAATACCGAAAACTCGGGGCCTCCGGCCTCAAAGTCTCCGCCCTGTCCTTTGGATCATGGGTAACCTTCGGCAAGCAGGTTGACGTGGATCTGGCGGCGGAGGAGATGAAAGTCGCCCTGGATCACGGGGTGAACTTTTTCGACAACGCCGAAGCGTATGAAAAGGGCCAATCTGAGATCGTCATGGGAAAGGCGATTAAGAAGCTGGGACTCGCCCGCAAGGATTACGTGGTATCCACCAAGATCTTCTGGGGCGGTACCGGCCCCAACGACCGGGGCCTCTCCCGCAAACATATCGTGGAAGGGGTGCGAGCAGCCCTTGATCGAATGCAGCTGGACTATGTAGACCTCGTCTACTGCCATCGCCCCGACCGGGAG
>JAWOCO010000420.1:0-2683 GCA_046483765.1 Alkalispirochaeta sp.
GCGAGCATCGCCTCCGCCCGGTCAACCATCACCTCCGGATCACCGTCATTGCTGGAGGAGAATCCCACCAGCGGCTCCGGGAGAACCGTTTCCGCATCCACGCTCCACGCCTGACCGCCGATCGTCTCCAAGATACGCAGCAGGAAGTAGGGGGCCGCATCATAGCCCAGATTGGCTCCGACCAGGGCAAACTGGTTGGCCAGCTGGTAGCGGTAGAAGCGGGCGGCACCGCTGGTGAGCAGGTACAGGCGGTCACAGACCGTTTCCACCAGTTGGCGCTGCCGGTCGTGGGAGAGGGTCAACGGTTGCCGCGCGTATCCCCGCAGTTCCACGATGAAGAGGCTCACCTGGCCGCCGGCATCGGCCATCGTCTCCAGGTCGCGGTAGAGGGAGTCCATGTCGTGCAGGACCAGGCTTTCGCCGGAGGCGGGCCCGCCGCCAGGCCCTCCCGCCGGGGTGCGCGCGGATGCGCCTGCGGGGCTCACCGCGGCGGAATCACTACCGGTGGTGGTGTGGGCCACCATGCCGGCGCTGCCAAAGGACTGTTCCACGCCGCCGGCGGCGAGCGCCGCCACCACCTCCAGCGAGACCTCGGCGGTCTGATTGTAGGCGAGAAACGGCATATCCCCCACCACCAGGACGCCCCACGTGCGTCCCCGGGTGCGGATCGGCACGGCGATAATCGTGTTTCCATGGTCGATCTCCGCCAGCTCCGGCTGCTCGGTGAGGTAGCGCAGGGTAAACATCTGGTTGGTCCGTACCACCCACCCCTCGATCGTGCTGGCGATGTCCAGGGTGGAGGCATAGCGGTCGCGGTCCGGCTCCGGCCACACCGCCCGGCGGGTGAGCTGCAACGTACCCTCATCCAGCTGGTAGATCACCACCCCGGAGGCGCCGGTCATGAGTCGCGTAGAGCTGAGGGTGGCGTCCAACACGGTGGCGCGGTCCAGCGACTGAAACCGCGATAGCTGCTCTCCGAGTCCGGAGATCGAGCGATGTTCCACGGCGTGGCGGGTGTAGAGATCCCGAAGGCTGGTCTCCATGGCGGCGGCCTCCCGGCGCATCGTGTCCGCCTCCTCCCGCGCCTCCCGGGCACCGGCGGTGGCCTGCTGGACGCCGGCAGTGAGGGTGCTCCGGTTGTAGACGATCGCCGCGGTCACCGCGATGCCCAGCACCAGGCCCACGCGCTGTTCGCCGGTGAGCGCTGCCGGGTTGATCCGGGCTACGGGGATATTGAGAAGCTCACCGGTGAGGGGAGCCACCAGCGTCACCACGCCCAGGATGAGCACCGCGATAAGAACGGCCGCGCCCCCGCCGGAGACCGCCGCCACCGCCACTACCAGTGCCAGGTAGGGCATCGCTCCCACCGAGAGAAAGCCCAGCTGCGGCGAGAGCACCACGTCGAGACAGACGGCGAGCAGTGAGATTATGGTAAAGATGGCCAAGCGGTAGCCGTTACTTTGCTTCACTTTGTTTGTAAATTTCGGACTTCCTGCGTAGATTCATAACTAGGAGCCTTACAGATTATGCAATTTAAAAATATACCCGCCGGAATTCTGGCGGTATCTCTGTTCATTTCCGCCGGTTGGGCAACTCTCCCGGCGCAAACCTCGATCACGGTGGAGGCGGAAGATGCCGTTTCCACGAACTTTGCCGCCGACTCGGTCTTACTCTTCGGCACCGGCGGCAACCGCACGCTGCAGCTCAACGAGCGCTCGCTCTTGGGAGATACGCCGTTTTACGCGGAATACGCCGTGTACGCCCCGCAGGCGGGAACGTACGAACTGTGGTACGGCGGTTCGATTCCGGGATCACAGGATACGCTGCTGCCCTCCTACGGATCGCCCATCGTACTGCAGGTGAACGAAGAGGAGGAGCAGGAGCTCTTCTGGGAGGACGTGCAGGTGGGCCCCACCTACTCCTCTCCGTACCGCTGGGTCCTGCCCCCCACCGTCTCGCTGCAGGAGGGACTCAACCAGGTGCGCCTGGAGGTACGGGAACGACGACGGTTTGACGGCCGTTTCTTCCTCTATTTGGACCGGCTGGTGTTCCAGCCGGCGGAGACAGCGACGGCGGCAGATGCGGAGGCTGACCCCGAGGAGCCAGATTCCAACGAACCAGAGCCCGAGGAGGCGACCGCCGGCGGCGCAGCGGACGTACTCCCGCCGCGGGACGAGCTCTCCGACGAGCCGGAAGGGATCGAAGACCTGCTGATCACCGTCCGGGATAATCCCGACGATATCGAGGCGTGGATTCGCCTGGCCGACCTCTACACGCTGGTGGGCGACCACATCAACGCCCTGCGCTATTTGAACCGCGCTGCGGTTATCGAGGATCGCAACCCCGATATTATCCGCCGCACCGCCCGCAACCTGATGTGGCGCGGGGACCTGGAAGGTGCGTTGGAGACCTACTGGCAGCTACTTTCTGCGGACCTCAGTCAACTGGAGAGTTTCCTGGAGGCGGGTAAGATCGCCGCGTGGAACGGCTTTTACGGCGCCAGCGAGCAGTACTACCTGGCGGGGCTGGAGAACTTTCCGGAGAACGTGCAGATTCGCATTAACCTGGGGTTCACCTACCTCTGGTCCGGTCAGGAGGAGCGCGCCCGAGAACTGTTTCAACGCACCGAGGCGGCGGCGGACACGCCCCAGGATGCGCTGCACATCGCCCGGGAGTATCGCGT
>JAWOCO010000044.1:0-4972 GCA_046483765.1 Alkalispirochaeta sp.
CGCGATGCCCACCGTCACCACATCCTGACCGATTCCCTGAATCGCCACATCGGCGGACATGTGCCGGTAGATGCCGCGGCCGTAGAGAGTGACCTCCGTGCCCCGAAACGTCTCATACGTCTGCGGTCCCGGCCCCGCCGAAGAAAGAATACCGGTGAGCGCCGCCGCAGTGGCCGCCACGGCAATAATCACCACCAGAGTCGTAATGGTTCCTTGCTGTTTCATGGCTAACACCATGATACAATCAACTTGGAAAAGGAGCTATCAGCGATGCACAACACCTATTTCGACCGGGAAAAAATCGAGCAACGCGCTGCCTCCGTGGCACAACTGGCCTCAGCGCGGGAGGTCGTGATCGACAATGGGCCCGGCCGCGGAGTTCGCGTGGTGGAGATCGATAACGGTACCGGACTACGCCTCGAGGTTCTGGTGGATCGCGGACTCGACCTGGGGAGCTGTACCTTTCGAGGTGTCCCGGTAACCTTCGCAACACCTTCCGGCGTGACCCATCCCGCCTACTACGATCCCCGCGGCGCCAACTGGCTGCGCACCTGGGGTGGCGGACTCATGACCGGCGCCGGCATGCGCAACGTAGGCCACCCCCAAAAGGGAGACCAGACCGACGACCCCCAGGGGCTGCACGGGCGACTTAGCCATATTCCCGCCACCCTTACCGGCGTGCGATCCGGTTGGGAGGGAGAGCGGTATGTCACCACCGTCACTGGGACCGTGCGGGAGAGCTCCTTCTTCGGGGACAACCTCCGGCTGGACCGAACGATTCGCGTGGAGTCGGTGACCAATTCGGTAGAAATCACCGACACGATTACCAATGACGGGCCCCGGGAGACGCCGTTTATGATGCTCTACCACTGTAACTTCGGCTATCCCGTTCTCGACGACGACGCCCAGGTGGTATGCCTCCCGGATGCGGTGGAGCCCCGCGACGACGAAGCCGCCGCCCACATGGAGGACTGGGCGGAAATGGCGATTCCCACCGACGGCTATCAGGAGCGCTGCTATTTCCCCGACGTCCGTGCAGAGAACGGCCGCAGCCGTATCGCGCTGGACAATCCCAAGCTGTCGTTTGTACCGGTGCTGGAGTGGCGCAAGCGGGAGCTTCCCTATATCACCGTCTGGAAAACGCTGGGCACCAAGGAATACGCCCTGGGCCTGGAGCCCGCCAACTGCCACCCCGACGGCCGGCAGAGTGAGCGCGAGCGCGGCACCCTGGTGACGCTCAATCCGGGGGACTCCCGGGAACACTCGCTGAAGATCAGCTTTGAGGAGCGGCGGTAGCGCGGGTTACGGCACGTACTCGTGGCGCCGAGAGTGGCCGCTGAGGAAGATAGCGCCCGCGCCCTCCTGGGGCTACCACACCGTGGCAACTTCGTATTCGGAGAAGGTGTGGTCGCTGGTCACGATCGCAAGGGCCTCTTCCTGCGCTTGGGCGATCATCAACCGGTCGAAGGGATCACGATGAATCCAAGGAAGCGCAGACACTGTGCGGACGTGGCCGGGGAGAACCTGCAACCAGTTGATTCCGTTGCGATGCATATGGCGCGGTATCGCGTCGTACCAGTCGTCTGCCAGAGTGAGCTTGCCGATACTCACCTTGATGCCGATCTCCCAGTACCCGGCGATACTGAAGAAGAGCGCATTCTCCGGGGTTGAGAGAGCCTCCCGAGCGGGAGCCGAGAGCGACTCCGACCGGCTAAACATCCATAAGAGTACATGAGTGTCCAGGAGGAGTGTCATCTTGGCTCCTCACTCGCCATATACGGTGCGAAATCCTCCAGTGGTTCACCGAACGTAGAATCCATATGTACCACCAGACCCGGTAGGCCATCGAACTGCCGCTGTTGCGCCTGATAGGGAACCAACTGGGCAACGGGTTTACCTCCACGGGCGACAATGAGCGTTTCGCCGGTTTCCACCTCACGGAGGAGCCGGGAGAGATGAGTCTTGGCTTCATGTACCGTCACCGTTTTCATGCTTCTAGATTAGTTTGGTCATATGACTTAGTCAAGAAAGTGCCGTCCTCGAGCGGGCCCCGTCGCCGGCCTCCCGGCCGCACCCACCTCCCTGCGCCCCACCCTTGCCCCGCGCCCGGCTCAGGTGTAGGCTGACACTACTCATGAACACCCGATCGCTTTTTGCTCCCGGGCCGGGGCGGCTGCTGTTGATAGCTGCGTCCACGGCGATGTTTGCCTTGGGCGCCGCATCGGCGCTGTACGGTCCCTTCTTTCCGTACTTCGCCGAGACGCTCGACCTGTCACCTTCCAAACTGGGTCTCCTGCCGGGCCTACACTTCGCCGGCGCCACGGTGGGCGTACTGTTCGGCGGGATGGTGGCGCGGAGGATCGGGTACCGACGGGTGCTCATGGCGGGGGCCGTGGTGCTGACCGCCGGCTACGGCGCGGTGGCGGTGGCGTGGACGTGGCCGTTACTACAAATGGGCGCGGCCCTGCTTGGTCTGGGCTTCGGACTTCTGGTAAACGTCAACATTCTGGTGGACGAGGCGTTTGGCGAGATGGGGGCGGCCGCCTTGCAGCTCGTGAACGCACTCTTCAGTGTGGGCGCGATCGTGGCGCCCCTGTTGGCGATCTTTTCCCTGCAGTTCGGCGGGCAGACGGTGGCCTTCGGAATCGGCGCTGGTCTGGCGGTCATCCTGATCGGCCTGCTCATCAAGAGTGGCACGTCCGCCGACGACCTCCGGGCGCATCAGCACGAGCCCGCGTATGATATCGCCGCGCCCGGGCAGGCTACCGCGACCTCCGACACCGCCGACGATCCCGCCGCCACATCCGGCACTGCCGCTACAGCCGCAAAAGCGCGCCATCGCCGGGCCCTCATTCTACCTACCGCGCTCTTTCTACCGCTGTACCTGCTGTTTCCCGGCACGGAAGCCTCCTTTGCCAACTGGATGCCTACCCATCTCTTCTCGCTGCTTCCGGCGGCGGTGGCCTCCGCGGTGGTCTCCGGCTACTGGATCACCTTCACCATGGGGCGGCTCCTGGCGGTACCGATCAGCATGCGCATCCGCCCCGGAACGCTGGTGGGGGGCGCCATCCTCTTAGCACTGCTCGCCACCATCGCCGCCACTGTGGACCCGCTCGCCCCCGCGGCCTATCTCGTGGCTGGTCTCGCCATGGGGCCCGTCTTTCCCGGTGGCCTGAGCTGGCTCCGCCGCCGCTACCCTGAGCGTGCCGGCGAAGTGGGCAGCATCATCATCGCCGCCGGCGGCATCGGCGGCATGATCATCCCGCCGGTCATCGGCTACATCGTGGAAGCCCGCGGCATCCCCGCCATCGCCGTCACCCTGGCCGTCCTCCTCTCGGTGGCAGTCCTCTTGGCCGCCGTCATCGGAATTTCAGGTCGAACCCAAGGTTCCGCGGTGACGACCGGGTAAACCGCCGGGGCCACCCGCCATCACAGCTCATCCAGCAGCGCCTGGAAACCGGCGAGGTTGCGCTCCCACTCAGTGACGTAGTGGGTGGTGAGCTCCACCGTGACGTTGCGATGGCCGATTTCGAAGAAGTAGTCGTCGGCGGAGCCGGTGATGTCGTCGTCCTCCTCTGCCGAGTGTCGACGTTCGGGGCGCTCCACGCGGTAGCCGCTGGCGGCGCCATACGCCTGTGCCAGTTCCAGCGCCGGTTGCCAGCCCTCTTCCGCGCCGGTGTACCACAGAAAGGCGCCGGCGCTCTGGTAGAAGACGCTCGCCGCCGGGTCTACGTCGCGGAAATAATCGCGCACCGCTCTGGTCTCCGGCTCGCTAAAGGGCGCGGAGCCGGCATCCACAATCGTGTTGAGCCAGGTGGACTCCGGCTTCCAGTCGCCGTCCCAGTTGCGATTGAGATCTACGCCGTTGGCGTTGAACCGTCCCGGGCGCGCATCCACTGCGCGAAAATCGAACTCCTCCAGCGGAGTACCGTCGGTGATCAGGTGGAGACCGTCGGGGTTCATGTTGTCGATCACATGCAGCGTGAAGCGTTCCGGCAGGCGGGTGGGATCCTCCTGGTAGTACTGCGTGAACCGGCGCGCCAGGGCGATCGAATTGGCCTCGTAGCCGCCGTGGATGCCGCCTACGATAATCACGTCCACCGGACCCTCCCCGATAACCTCCACGGAAATCGGGCGATCTTCCACCGATCGGCCGATTACCTGCTCCTGTGCGCTGACTGCGAATAGCGACGCTGCCAGCAGAGCTGCTGCCACCGCCCTCCGTACGAGAGTTCGAACCGTCATGCGGTGAAGATAGTCATAACCGCGCCCTCCGGCGATCGCGCGGTATTCGCATGATCGCCCCTTTTGAGTATCCTCCTGGGCGTATGGAAATCAGACAACTTCGTGATCGCTTTCAATCCGCCTTGATTCTCGAAAACCCCAGTACCCGCCTGGATGAGGTGCTTGAGGCGCAGGGGATTTCCGTTGAGCGGTTGCCGGAAGAGGCAACCCAGGACCGCGCGCACGTCCTGCAGCGGCTCAGGGCGGGACAGCACGATCTGCTCTTCAAGCGCAGTCGCTTTGTGGTGGACCGGGAGGTGCTCGATGCGTCGCACAATCTGGCGGCGGTGATGCTGTGCTGCATCGGCGACGATTCGGTTGATAAGCGCGCCTGCGCTGAGCAGGGGGTGCTCGTTCTCAACGATCCGGTGAGCAATGGCCGCTCCGTGGCGGAGATGGTGATCGGGGAGATGATCTGTCTGGCCCGGCGCATTTTTGTTGCCCATGAGGCGGGGCGGGAGCACCTGTGGACCAAGGAGTCCACCGGACGCTATGAGCTCCTGGGACGCACCATCTCAGTGATCGGCCTCGGCAACATCGGTCGGCAGGTGGCGCGCCTGGCGGAGAGCTTCGGCATGCGCGTCGCCTTTTACGACCAATCCGCGGTGGCGGGGGAAGTGGGGCGTGCCTTTGGCTGGCATGAGTGCCGCACGCTGGAGGAGGCGTTTCGCATGGGCGACGTGGTGTC
>JAWOCO010000066.1:0-5772 GCA_046483765.1 Alkalispirochaeta sp.
CGCAGCGCGATTCACAGTTCGTACTCCAGAGCGGACCGGCTCTCTTCATAGAGATCCGCAAACCCCGAAACCACTTTGGTCAGTCTCCGGACCTTATCGTTCATGCCCCGGATACGCAGGGAGAGCTGCGTGATAATTCCCAACGCGATCGCCGGGTACTGGTACATGATGTGGATAAAATCATTGCGGGATATTCGCGATAGCATGCATTCCGATGTGGTCCGGGCGCCGGCTGACCGTGGTTCACCGTCGAGGAGCGCCATTTCACCGAAACACGCCCCTTCCCCCACGGTACCCAGTGGGCGCAACTCCTCGGCGCGCGCCTCAAAAAATATCTCCACCTGCCCGGAAACCACGATATACGCGTAGTTTCCCGGGTCGCCCTGGCGAAAGAGAAACTCTTCATCGTTGTAATGGTCGGTTTCCGTAATTTGCGCAATCTTACTCAGCTCTGACACCGTAAGGTGCTCAAACATATCCACCTTTTGCAGAAAAAGTATCTTTTCAAGAAGTTCAGACACCGGCGACCTCCACTACTGGTGAGAGTATTGTAGCGCGCCGCCGGTGCGGATGCCACCGGAACCTGAAAAACTCCCCGACTTGACCTCGATCAATTACAGCGGATTCTGCCTGCCGCATACTGGGGACAACTTCGGCGGTTCCTCGCGAGGCACCGCCGAAATCATAACGACAACACGCCTATCAGGAGGCACAGTATGAGTATGTTCTGTTTTCAGTGTCAGGAAGCCGCCGCTAATGTCGGCTGCACGGTGCGCGGAGTCTGCGGCAAGCCGGAATCCACCGCAAATTTGCAAGATGTGCTGATATATTCCGCCCGCGGTCTCGGACTCGCGCTGGATATGCTGCACCGCGCCGTGGACCAGGAATCCGATGGGAGCGGCGATTCCGACGGTCTCTACGGCGGAGTGAGCCTGAATGAGATCACCAACGAAAGTGGCCGCACCGTCTTTCGCGCGCTGTTTGCTACGGTGACCAACGCGAACTTTGACGACGCCCGCATCGCCACGTTGATCGGCGAGGTCCTTCGTCAGAAGGATGCGGTAGTCCGCCAGCTGCAGGCGGTGTGTAAGCAGGACCACGAGCTGCCCCGGCCCGTCACCTGGCACGCGGATGAGAACGATCTGGCTGCGCTGTATGCGATGATCCCGGAGGCCAGCGTGAAGGCTGATACCAACGAGGATACGCGGGCGCTTCGGGAACTGGCCATCTACGGCGTCAAGGGCATAGCTGCCTATGGCGATCACGCCATGGTTCTCGGCTACGAGGATACCGGTCTGTATCGCGAGACCGCTCGCATTCTCGGCGCAACGCTTACCATGGAAGATGCCGGCGAATTAACCCAGTTGGTCATGGACACCGGTAACGCTGCGGTGCAGGTGATGGCACTGCTGGACACAGCGAACACCGAGACCTACGGAAATCCGGAAATCACGGAAGTTAACATTGGTGTCCGGGGGAATCCGGGGATCCTGATTTCGGGACATGATCTCAAGGACATGTATGAGCTTCTGGAACAGACCAAAGGCACCGGCGTAGACGTGTATACCCACGGTGAGATGCTCCCCGCCAACTACTACCCCGCGTTCAAGAAATACGATCACTTCGTGGGGAACTACGGCAACTCCTGGTGGGTGCAAGACAAGGAGTTCGACTCGTTCAATGGTCCGATTCTGATGACCACCAATTGCATCACCCCGCCCAAAGACAGCTACAAGGATCGGATCTTTACCACCGGTCTCGCCGGCTTTCCCGGAGTACAGCACATCGCCGACCGCGGCGACGGGTCCGGAACGCAGAAAGACTTTTCTGAGATTATAGAAATGGCCAAGAACTGTGCCGCTCCTACGGAAATCGAGACCGGCTCCATCGTGGGAGGGTTCGCCCATGCCCAGGTAACCGCCCTCGCCGATAAGGTGGTGGATGCGGTGAAGTCCGGTGCGATCAAGAAGTTCGTGGTCATGGGCGGCTGCGATGGTCGGCAGAAAGGACGCAGTTACTTCACCGACATGGCGGAAGCGCTTCCCCAGGATACGGTGATTCTCACCGCCGCCTGTGCCAAGTACCGCTACAACAAGCTGGACCTGGGCGACATCGGTGGCATTCCCCGCATGCTCGATGCAGGGCAGTGCAATGACAGCTACTCCTTGGCGGTGATCGCATTAAAGCTGCAGGAGATCTTCGAGATGGAAGACATCAATGATCTCCCCATCGATTTTGATATCGCCTGGTACGAGCAGAAAGCGATTACGGTGCTTCTGGCGCTGTTGGCGCTGGGATTCAAGGGCGTACGGATCGGCCCCACGCTCCCGGCCTTTATCAGCCCCGCCGTGGCGGACGTCTTGGTCAAGAACTTCGACCTGAAGGTGATTACCACGGTCGAGGAAGATCTGAAGGCGATTACCGGCGCCTAATTTGCAGTAGGTAGTACGTAGTACGCCCGATGAAGGCCGCCCGCACGGGAGTCGTCTCAGAGCGACTCCCTGAGGGAGTGCCGGGCGGCGGCGTGGCTCGGTGAGGATGTTCTTGCAGAGCCTGGTGCCGTCGCCCGCTGACCTTCACATTTCATCGGTAACTGCGTCTGGGTCCCCACATCCACCGGGGAGCAAGCGCGGTCCCAGGAGATTGATGCCGATCAGCCCCAGGGGCGCGGTCAGTACGATCGCCAGTACCGCCAGCGCGAGAATTTCCTCCCCGCCGGCGATACCCCGGGACAGCGCGACGCCCCCTAACGCCGCCTGCACGGTTGCTTTGGGCACGTAGGCGATGACGCAAAAAAGCCGTTCCGCCGGTGACAACGGTGACTTGATCGTCGCAAGCCATACGCCCACCGATCGCGCCACTATTCCCACCGCGATCGCCAGCGCACCGCGGAGGCCGGCACCCATCGCCACGGCGGGATCCACTGAAATACCGATCAGCACGAAGAGTATGATCTCTGCAATCACCCACACCTTTCCCAACTTCGCGGCAATTTCGTGGGCAACACGCTCCTCATATTCCAGCAGGATAAACCCCACGGTCATAACGCCTAACAGCGAGGCACTGTGCACCCAGTCGCCCACCTGTACGAGCAAGACGGCGAGCATGAGCACGATCAGCGCCTTCTCAGTGGCGCGAATGCTTTCGTAGTGGCGCCGAAAGAACCGTACCAGCAGATATCCACCAATCAACCCGGGCACCACTCCCAGAATCAGTGACAGAGGAATCGCCAGAATCGCATTCGTCATGTCTGCTGGTCCTGAGATGGCGGTCTGTAGAAAAAAGGTGAACACAGCAATTGCCACCACGTCGTCTACGGAGGCCCCCGCCAGAATAATCGTCGGTACTTCGTTTGCGGAGCCGTACCCGTTATCTTTGAGGTACAACATCGATGGAACGACCACCGCGGGAGACACCGCGGCGATCATAAATGCGGTCAGGGCGGCCACGGGCCAGGGAAAACCGAAGAGTAATCGGAACGTCGGGGTAAGTACGGCTCCTTCCATAATTCCCGGAATGAACGCCATCAGACCGGCAGTCCGTCCCGTGGCTGCCAGCGTGGTACGATTTATCCCCAGGCCTGCCCTGAGAAGAATCACGATCAAGGCAAAGGACGTCAAAAAGGGAGCCACCGCAAACAACGTCGGCGGGAGCAAATCTCCAAACGCCCGCCCCATGAGAATGCCCCACACTACCATACCCAGAACGCCGGGTAGCGCCATGCGGCGGGCCAGCCGCCCGAAGGCCCATCCTCCACCCAACAGGAGAACCACAGCTATATTTAACGGCATAGGCGCGCACTATATCACAATCGTCCCTGGAGCACGACTGGGAACGAGCCGTCAGAGGGTCTCGGTTGACGGTAGTGCGTTGACGGTAGTGTACCGAATCATCGATCTTAAAGTGATGAAACGCTCAATTCAGTTATTGATCACCGGAGTTCTGCTGGTTGCTCTGGGAAGTGGAACCGCCTTCGCTCAAACGGCTGCGGCGGATCCCGCCGAGCCCAACGTGTCCTATTCCGCCGCAGATGGCACCGAAATACACAGGTACCTGGCAACTCCCTCCGGAGAGGGACCATTCCCAGCGGTAGTGATGATCCATGAGTGGTGGGGACTCAACGTAGACACAACCCGGCTGGCCGACGCCCTATCGGCGGAAGGGTACGTGGTACTCGCCCCTGATGCGTTTCGGGGGAGCGTGGCCCGCGACGCCCAGGGAGCGATGGCGCAACTTAACAGTACTCCTCAGCAGCAGATCGCTGGAGATCTGGATTCCGCCCTGGAGTACCTGCGAGCGCATGAGGCGGTGGAGCCGGACCGGGTCGCCGTGATGGGGTTCTGCTTTGGTGGCACGCAGGCGATGTACATGGGCACCCGCGCCGACGATCTCGCGGCAGTGATTACCCTCTATGGAAGCGGTCCGATCCAGACCGTCAGTGCCCTGGAGAAGATGCCGCAAAACGGGCCGGTCTTGGGAATCTTTGGTGCTGAGGATCAAAGCATTGATCTGGAAGAGGTAGACGGCTTCGAACGCGCCCTCACCCAAGCCGGAGTTCAGAACACGATCACCGTCTATGACGGTGTGGGCCACGCCTTTGTCAAAAGTGACACCTATGATCAGGGCGGCGCGCCGCAAGCGGCGTGGGAACAGCTGGTGGAGTTTCTCAACCGCGAGCTGTAGCAGCGCGGCCCACAGTGGGCGGTCCACTGTCTGGCCACTGTCTGGGCCGCCCCACTCGCCGATCACTTCCAGCCGATCACTCCGAGCCGATCCCCGCAGAGATCAGCTCCAGCGGATAACCCCTTTGATATAGCCGTTCTCCTTGGAGAGGCCGTCTTGGTAAATCCCAGGCGCCTCTTCCGGGCTCCCCACGTGGGTCACCAATGATGACAGATCTATCCGCCCCGAGGCGATAAGCGGCACGCTGCGCAGGAAACAATCGGTGAAGTCCGGTGCCGCAGCGGGAGAGGTATTGAGCACGGTGATTCCGTTCACGTGCCAATACCCGAAATCGAAGGTGATATCGTGGTGGTGCCAGGAGAAGATCCCCAACGTACCGCCACTCTTTACCAACCGGTTGGACAGCCGAAACGCCGGCTCCACGGCCGCCGTTTCAAAGACGAGATCAAACGTGCCTTCCAGATCTTCGAGATCGGGGTTCTCGTTTAGGTCATACACATCCACCAGCCCCTCGGGACCCACGGTGCGGGCGTAATCCAACGATTCCGGTCGGAGATCAAACACGCTCACCGTGGACGCCGGCGACATCGCCAGCAACTGCAGCAGGATGCTGCCCATAAACCCGCTTCCCACCAGTGCCACCCGGTACCCCGGCTTGATCGGCGCCAGATCGATCGCGTTAACACAACACGCCACCGGTTCGATCATCCAGTACTCAGCGGGGGTGCCGTCCTGAGGAAGCGGGATAAGATCCTGCTCCTGCTGGATCGCGTATTCCGCCATATGACCCGTGCCGATCGCCCCGATATCGCGACTTTCCCGGAGCGCCACCCGATCTCCCGGTTTGAAGCGGGTCACCCCGGCTCCTACCGTTTCCACAGTTCCCACGCCTTCATGTCCAAAGTAGAACGGATAGTCTTTGAACCCGCGGAAGCCGCCGCTGTAGATGAAGAGATCCCAGGTGCACACGCCACAGGCCTCGACCTTTACCAGCAATTCGTGCGGCCCCGGGGCGGGAATCTCAACATCCCGCAGTTCTATCTGTTCCGGTGCCACGTACCATAGACTCTTTACCTTCATAACTGCCTC
>JAWOCO010000097.1:0-18742 GCA_046483765.1 Alkalispirochaeta sp.
ACGGTGCCTCGTGATACACGGGGCAAAATTGACAGTTTCGCTCAAGAAAAAACCGGGTTATAATCCCGTCGCAACCAGGCCGCGGTACACTGCCGCGGCTTGTTGTGTTTTAACGAAGCGAAAGGGATAGCAGCATGGAACTTGTGGGAATGACCAACACCGACTTTGCCGAAGAGCTTTTCCAGGCGTGGCAGGACGATCCGGAGAGTGTGCCGGCAGAATGGCGTGAGTACTTCGCTCGGATCACTACCGGCGACGGAGCCACCACCGATGTCACGGAGCTGGCCTCTGCTGCAGCGGCATCGGCGGCGCGGGCGCTGCCGCAGGTTGCCGGAACGGGAGCGGTTGCCGCCGCGCCGGCCACCAAGGGTTCTACCGGATTTATCGGGCACGCCGGAGGCAGCCGCATCGAGTTGCCCGCGGACAAGCAGGGGCGCGTGGACGCGCTCCTCTGGGCGTACCGGGACGTGGGGGCGATCTACGCCGACCTCAATCCTCTGGGAAACTATGAAACGCCGGAGATGCGCTACATGCGCATCACCGTAGAGGGCGCCTTTGAGAGCCTCTCCCTGGAGGCGTTCGGGTTGGGTGATGAGGATCTGGACACCGAGTTTTACGCCGGGGGCTTCTTTGAACCTTCCCGGATGCCGTTGCGGGACATCGTGGACCGCGCCAAGCAAACCTACCTGTCCACCTTGGGGATCGAGTTTTTGCACGTGAAGAATCGCGTCATGCGCCGCTGGATTCTGGAGAAAGTTGAACGCTCCCAGCACCGCCGCGACTGGTCCGATGCACAGAAGATCCGCTTTCAGAAAGACCTGATCAAGGCTGAGGAGTTTGAGCACTTTGTCCATGCCAACTTTATTGGGCAGAAGCGCTTCAGCCTGGAAGGCGGTGAGGGGCTCATTCCCGCGCTGCACTACCTGATCTACACCTCTGCCGAACACAACGTGCAGGAGATCGTCGTGGGCATGGCGCACCGGGGGCGGCTTAACGTATTTACCAACGCCATGCGCAAACCCGCCGTGGAGACGTTTGCCAAGTTCATCGATGCGGAACAGCCCCATGAGTTCGGGGGCACCGGCGATGTGAAATACCACTTAGGACACAGTTTCGACTACACGCATCAGGAGACCGGCAAGACGCTACATATCTCGCTGGTGGCAAATCCCAGCCATTTGGAAGCAGTAGATCCGGTGGTAGAAGGCAAGGCGCGGGGCATCCAGCGCCGGCGGGGGGATGTGAACCGCAAACGGGTAGTTCCCGTACTTATCCATGGGGATGCGGCGTTTAACGGTCAAGGTGTGGTGGCGGAGACGTTTAACTTGAGCCAGCTCAAGGGGTATCGTACCGGCGGCACGATCCACGTAATCGTCAACAACCAGATCGGCTTCACCACCGCCAGTCGCGATGGGCGCAGCACCTACTTTGCCACCGATTTCGCCAAAGGCATCCAGATTCCGATCTTTCACGCCAACGGGGATGACCCGGAGGCGATCGCCCGCGCCATGGATCTGGCGATGCGCTGGCGGCAGAAGTTCGGCTATGATGCGGTGGTGGATATTCTCTGCTATCGGCGGCTCGGCCACAACGAAGCGGATGAGCCCTCCTATACCCACCCAATCATGTACAAGATGATTAAGGACCACCCCAGCGCCCCCGCGCGCTACGGAAAGGTCCTCGCTGAGAGCGGTGTCTGGCAGCAGGATGAGCAGGATCAGTTCCGTACGCGGTATCGCTCCGTTCTCAAAGAGCAGCTGGACATGGCCAAGGGTGATTACAAGCTCAACATGGCCGATTCCTTCGAGACCGGTGAGTGGCGTGACTTTCGCGGGACGTTCACCTTTGACCCGGTAGAGACGGGTGTGCAGCAAGACGAGTTACGCCGGATCGCCGAGGTGCTCACCACCGTGCCGCAGGGATTCAACCTGCATCCCAAACTGCAGCGCTTGGTGAAGGAACGGCAGAAGGCGCTGGAAGCGGGAGAGGGCGTAGACTGGGGCTTTGCCGAGGCGCTGGCCTTTGGCTCGCTCCTGGCGGAGGGGTATCCGATCCGCCTCAGTGGAGAGGATTCCGGCCGGGGTACGTTCAGCCACCGCCACGCCGAGTGGTGGGATGTGGCGCGGGAGACACCGCACTACTACACTCCGCTGAAACACGTCGCCCCCGATCAGGGTACCTTCAGTGTGTATGACAGCCCGCTTTCGGAGTTTGCGGTGCTGGGATTTGACTACGGCTACTCCCTGGCACAGCCCCGGGTGCTGGTGATCTGGGAGGCGCAGTTCGGGGACTTCGTCAACGGAGCCCAGGTGATCATCGATCAGTTCATCTCATCCAGTGAGAGTAAGTGGTTTCGAAACTCCGGACTGGTAATGCTTCTGCCCCATGGCTACGAAGGGCAGGGACCGGAGCACTCCAGTGCGCACCTGGAACGGTTTCTGCAGCTCTGCGCGGACGATAACCTGCAGGTGGTGAATACCACCCTCCCGGCGCAGTTCTTCCACCTGCTTCGCCGCCAGATGCACCAACCGTTCCGGAAACCGTTGATCGTGATGTCCCCCAAAAGTCTGCTACGGCATAAGGACGCGCGGTCCAAGCTATCCGATATGACCAGTGGGTCCTTCCAGCCGGTACTGGACGATCCGCGCCGGCCGGAGACGGTACATACGCTGATCTTCTGCTCCGGAAAGGTCTACTTTGATTTGGAGACCCAGCGGCAGGAGCTGGCCCTGGAGAACGTGGCCCTTGTCAGGATCGAGCAGCTCTATCCGTGGCCGGAAGAGCAGATCCGTTCAGTAGTCGAACCGTATCACGGCGCGCAACGGGTGGTCTGGGTTCAGGAAGAGTCCCGCAACCGCGGGGGCTGGCGCTTTGTCCAGAACCGGCTGGCAAAGATCACCGGAGTTGAAAATATAGAGTATGTCGGGCGCGATCCCAGTCCCTCGCCGGCGACGGGATCGTTCCGCGAACACAAGATGGAGCTGGACCAGCTGCTCGCCGCAGCGTTTGATCCGGCCCGTGAAGCTCGTAGTACAGAGGAGTCACGCTAAATGAAACAGGCAGTTGAAGTACCTCAAGTGGGAGAATCCGTTACCAGCGGCATTCTTGCCGTGTGGAACGTGAAGGACGGGGATTACGTCCATGAGGGCGATGAGATCTTTGAGCTGGAGACTGACAAAGCAACCCTGCCGGTTCCCGCTCCGGCCAGTGGCACGATCACTATCTCCGTTCAGGCGGATGAAGAGGTCGAAGTCGGCACGGCAGTGGCGCAGATCGATACCGAAGGCGCCCCGGCGGCGGAGAGTGCCGCCGCGGAAGGGTCCGGCGGTGGAGCAGAGCAGAGCGAGGCGGCCTCCGATGGACCTGCTGAGTCAGGTGGTGACGCCGCCGCCGCATCTCCGCAGGACAGTGGCGGAAGTCAGAGTGAAACGCTCTCCCCGGCGGTGCGGCGCGTTCTCGAAGAGAATGGCTTATCCGCGGCCACGGTGGCGGCGGCGGTGACCCCCAGCGGTAAAGATGGGCGTCTCACCAAGGGCGACGTGGAATCCTATGTAAAAAACCGTGGGAACCATGCGGCTGCCGGTGGAACGTCCGCCGCGGGCGGCGGAGCAGCAGCTCCCACGGTTTCGGCTCCGACGGCTAAGACGGGGCCGGCAGCGGCGAAGCCCGCCCCGGGAAGCCAGGAGCGCAAGAACATGACCAAACTGCGCCAGACGATCGCCGCCAACCTGGTCAGCAGTAAGCAGCAGAGTGCGCATCTCACCACCTTCAACGAGGTGGATATGAGTGCGGCGATGAATCTGCGCAAGACGTACAAGGAATCCTTTGAGGAGA
This sequence comes from Alkalispirochaeta sp., assembly GCA_046483765.1. Lineage (GTDB taxonomy): Bacteria > Spirochaetota > Spirochaetia > DSM-27196 > Alkalispirochaetaceae > Alkalispirochaeta. Next base: position 3,835 of record JAWOCO010000097.1, read on the forward strand.
AGCATGGCGTTCGACTGGGTTTCATGAGCTTCTTCGTGAAAGCCGCGCAGCGGGCGCTGGTGGATTTCCCCTCAGTGAACGCCTTTGTCGATGGCACCGAGATCATCTATAACTACTTCTACAATGTGGGAGTGGCGATTTCTACCGATGCTGGTCTTCTGGTTCCGGTACTCCGTAATGTGGATACCTTGAGCTTTGCCGACATCGAGTCGCAGATCGTTGATTTTGCCACGCGCGCTCGGGCGCGGCGACTGCTGCCGGATGAGTTCTCCGGTGGTACCTTTACGATTACCAATGGAGGTGTCTTTGGCAGTCTTCTGTCGACACCGATTCCCAGTCCGCCGCAGACGGCGGTGTTGGGGATGCACTCGATCAATAAACGGGCAGTTGTGGTCAACGATGAGATCGTCATCCGACCGATGATGTATCTGGCGCTCACCTACGACCATCGGATTATCGACGGGCGGGAGGCGATCGGCTTTCTCAACCGGATCAAAGGACAGATCGAGGATCCGCCGCAGCTACTGTTTGACTTGTAAGGACGCGCGAGATGAGTACATATGATCTGATCGTAATCGGGGGTGGCCCCGGGGGCTACGTGGGAGCGATTCGGGCAGCCCAGTTAGGACTCAAGGTGGCCCTGGTAGACAAACGGGCCACTCTTGGCGGCACGTGCCTCAACGTGGGGTGCATTCCGTCCAAGGCGCTGCTGGATTCGAGTGAGTTCTATGCCAAGGCGCAGAATGAGGCGGCGGCCCACGGCGTGGAGTTCGAGAAGCTCTCATTGAACCTGGATGCGATGCACAGCCGCAAGGACGGAGTGGTGAAAAAGCTTACCGGCGGCGTGGCATCGTTAATGAAGGGCAACAAGATCGACGTGTTTCACGGGATCGGCTGGGTTCGAGACGCGTCCACCGTGGAAGTGCTTCCTCCGGAGACGGAAACCGGCGCCGAGGGCGACGCGGTGGCCGCCGGAAAGAGCACCCAGTCCCTGAGCGGCACCGCGCTTCTCCTGGCTACCGGCTCCGTACCGGTGGAGCTCCCATTTCTGCCGTTCGATGGAAAAACGGTGGTCGATTCCACTGGAGCTCTAGGGTTCGAGCAGGTGCCCAAGCAGCTCATCGTGGTTGGCGGTGGGGTGATCGGGCTGGAACTGGGCAGTGTCTGGGCGCGACTGGGGGCCAAGGTAACTGTTGTAGAAGTGTTGCCCACGATCATGACCGGCTGGGATGCGCAGGTAGCCAAGACGATGAAGCGGGAGCTCGGAAAACAAGGTATCGAGTTCAAGTTGGAAACCAAGGTCACCGGGGTCACCGTAAAGCGCGGTAAGGCCACGCTCTCCGCTACCGACAAATCCGGTACCGAGCTGGAACTGACAGCGGACAAGGTGCTGGTGGCGGTGGGGCGGCGACCATACGTGGAGGGCGCGAACCTCGATGCCCTGGGTCTGGAAATGGATGGTCCCCGGATCAAGGTCAATGACCACTTTGCCACCTCCCAGGAGGGGGTATATGCGATCGGCGATATCGTCCACGGCCCCATGCTGGCGCACAAGGCGGAAGATGAAGGCATGGCGGCGGCGGAGCGCATCGCCGGCAAGTCGGGTCACGTAAATTATGATACGATACCCAATGTGATCTACACGTGGCCGGAGGCGGCGAGCGTGGGCAGAACGGAAGAGCAGCTCAAAGATGAGGGTGTCCAATACCGCAGTGGTACGTTCCCCTTTGCTGCCAACGGTCGGGCGCTGGCGATGGACGCCACCGGCGGATTCGTGAAGATTCTGGCCGATGCCGAGACTGACCGAGTGCTGGGGGCGCACATCGTGGGACCCTGGGCGAGTGATGTGCTGGCGGAGATCGTGTCGGTCATGGAGTTTGGTGGAAGTGCCGAGGATATCGCCCGCACCGTCCACTCCCATCCGACGCTGACGGAAGTAGTGAAGGAAGCGGCCCTCGGTGTTGACGGCCGGATGATCCACGCAAAAAACTGAGAGGAGAAGAGCTTACATGAGTACCGAACAACAATATCCGAAAGGTTTGGATGGCGTGATCGCCGCCGAAAGTCGTATCTGCAAAATCGACGGTGAGCGGGGAGCGTTGTACTACCTGGGGTATCCGATCGATCAGTTGGTTGACCAGTCAGACTTTGAGGAAGTTACCTTTCTGCTGCTCAACGGAGATCTGCCTACCTCCGAGGAGCTTGCCGACTTCCGGCGCCGCATGCGCGAGGGACGGCACCTGCGGCCGGAAGTCCTCGACATGATTCGCAACTTCCCCGAGGACTCGCATGCCATGGAGCTTCTGCAGTCGGTGATCAGCTATCTTTCCGGGTATGTCCAGCATAAGATCCATCACGGGCCGCACTGCAACTGCCGGGATACCCTGCACCAGGTGGCGCAGATTTCCAGCGTGATCGCCGCGCTTCACCGGTTTCGTAGCGGCTTGGACTACGTGCCGCCGCGGGATGATCTCAATCACGGCGCGAACTTCCTGTACATGCTCCACGGTGAGGAGCCGGATGCCGACGAGGGTGACATCATGGATAAGTGTCTGGTTCTCCACGCCGAACACAGTTTTAACGCCAGCACCTTCACCGCCCGGGTGGTTGCCAGTACCCAGAGCACCTGCTACTCGAGCATCTCCGCGGCGATCGGCGCCCTGTACGGGAGCCTCCACGGCGGTGCCAATGAGCGCGTGATTAACATGGTAGATCAGATCGGATCTCCGGATAAGGCCGAACAGTACGTGAAGGACAAGCTGGCGCGCAAAGAGAAGGTCATGGGCATGGGGCACCGCGTGTATCGTGCCAAGGATCCGCGGGCGATCGTGATGGAGCAGTTCCTGGAGCAACTTTCGGAGAAGAACAAGGACTGGACCTACCACAAGATTCTCAAGACGGTGGAAAACACCTTTCGGGACATCATGGAAGAAAAGGGTAAGCCGATCTATCCCAACGTGGACTTCTTTTCCGGCGCCGTATACCGGCTCCTGGGAATCCCCGGCAATCTCTTCACCCCGATCTTTGCGGCCGCCCGAGCATCGGGATGGTTAGCCCATATTCTGGAACAGCGGGAGCATGAGCAGCGCATCTTCCGACCCAAGGCTCTCTACGTGGGAGATATGGACAAGGCGATCACGCCGCTGCAACAGCGCTAACGCCGGCAACAGCGCTAACGCCGGTAACAGCGCTAACGCGGGCAACAGCGCTAACGCCGGCAACAGCAACGCGGGCAACAGCGCTAACCCTGATCGGCGACATGCGGGATCTCTGCCTTCCTTGGCTGAGATCTCGCTGTCCCCGACATCCTGCCGTCCCTGAGCCGCCACTGATATCCTCCGCCGCTGCGGCGAGGAAAAATTCACGGTATGCGCGCGGGAAGGTTCGGCTGCTGCCACACCTCATACACTTCGTAGGCAACCTCTTCATAGGGGTGGGCGTTCACAAGCGCCTCGATCGCCGGGCGCACCACCTCGTCCCGACACAAGATTTCTACCCGGCACTCTGGAACGCGCTCTATGATGCCTGCCGAACCGATAAAGGGATCGCTCGTATCGAGTGGACGGAACTGGCCCGTTCCTTCAGTCTGCCAGCTGCAGGAGTCATATTTCTCATATCTGCCGGCCCCCGCCTGAAAGACGGCAACCTTTACTTCTTCCGCGTGGGAGATCGGGGCAAAGAATACCAATTTGAACATGTCAAAACTGTAATGGGATTGAAAGCGTGTGGAAAGGTGCGCCCCCCATTCTCATCCCTGTATCGGGAGGAGATATATGAAGAGATTCTTGGCTGCCATACGCTGGTTTCCAGCAGCTGCTCTGGCGTTGACGCTGATGCTTGCTGCGGCTCCGGTATCCCTGAGCGCGCAGGAGAGTAGTGCCGATCGTGAAATGGAAGTGGTCCAGGCCTACCAGAATACGCTCCGCCGTGTATCACAACAGGTCTTGCCGGTGGTGGTCGAGGTGGACACGGTTCGTCGGGTATCCCGACAGACCCGAGAAATGCCCTCACCGCTGGAGTTCTTTTTCGGCCGGCCCGATTCCGATAACGGCGAGCCGGAAACGCGCGAGTTTGAACAGCGGGGCATCGGGTCAGGCATACTGGTACGCCGCGAGGACTCTCAAGTGTATGTCCTCACCAACGATCACGTCGCCGGTAGTGCCGATGAGGTAAGCATTCGCCTCCATGATGACCGCCAGTACGACGCAACGGTGGTCGGTTCCGATCCCAATCGTGACCTGGCGCTCCTCGTATTTGAAACTGATGACGATATTCCGATCGCAAATCTGGGTGACTCCGACGAGGTCCAGGTGGGAGATATCGTCCTGGCCGTGGGAAACCCTCTGGGCTTCGAGTCGACGGTGACCAGTGGCATGGTGAGTGCGGTAGAACGGCAGGGGCCGAACCGGCCGGGCATGCCGATTCTCACGGATTACATACAAACTGATGCTGCCATTAACCGGGGTAACTCCGGAGGGCCGCTGGTCAATCTCCGTGGTGAAGTGGTAGGAATGAACACCTGGATCGCCTCCCAGTCCGGTGGAAGCATCGGGCTAGGGTTTGCCATTCCCATTAACAACGCCCGCCGCGCGATAGACCAGTTCATCGCCGGTGGTCGCGTCGAGTACGGATGGCTTGGTGTCAATATGGCGAACCCGCCGTCCAGTCCGTCGGACTCCTTGGGCGAGTCTGAGGGCGGAGCGTTTGTATATAGCGTGTATCAGGACTCTCCTGCGGACGAGGGAGGGGTGCAACCCGGTGACATTATCACCCGGGTCAACAGCACCGCGATTGAGAATAGTGACGACCTGTTGCGGGCCGTTGCGGATATGGAACCAGGAACGCGCACGCGCTTCAGGGTGCGCCGCGATGGACGGATGCGGACACTCACCATAAATCTGGGTGTTCGACCATCCGCTAATGAAGAACTAAGTGCCGCCGATCTATGGCCGGGAATGTCAGTGGTAGAGGCGACAGAGCAGATCCGGGAGAACCTGGACCTCTCCAGTCGTGGGGGCGATCTGATCATTGGACAGGTCGCATCTGGATCACCGGCCGCTACGGCGGGCCTGAAGAGTGGTGACATCATCACTCGAGTGAATAGTGAAGAGGTGAGTACGCTCGCCGAATTCTACCGCGCGTTGAATGACGCCGGCGGAGACGAGGTAGTCTTTCGTATCCGTCGTAACGATACCAATCTCATTATTGGATTGGTGAAATGACTTAGGATCCTCCTCTTGTGTTGACCCGTCCGAGGTGTACTGACCAACCGCCCCCTGGTCAGGCGCTGAGGGCGGGTCTTTTTTGTGTGCAAGGGAATTGTGTTCAAGGGAAGGGCCAATCCGTATATAATCAGCGGCCATGAACAATGACACGATAATTATCGTTATCGCGGTGGTACTTATTGGCTTCGGGATTCTGCGAATGAAGCTGTTTGGCTCCTCCGGGGTAGCCTCCACGGAGAGACTCAAACAGTTGATCGATGACGGTGCGCTGGTGGTAGATGTACGCACGCCGGGAGAGTTTGCCGCGGGCCACGTGGAGGGAGCCGTAAACATACCCCTGGATCAGATCGTTGACCGCACAGCGGAACTCGGCGACGGTACTACTCCGGTGATTCTCTACTGTAACTCCGGCAATCGGAGCGGACAGGCGATCGTCCGCTTGCACCGCAAGGGGCTTACCAACCTGACAAACGGTGGCGGACACCACCATATGCCCTCGTAGTTACCGCAGCCGCTACGATTCTTCCTGCTCCAGGAGCATCGTCATCCACACCACGATATCGGTCCAGCCGTTATTGCTGGCCACCCGGACGGGGGTGGTGCCGTCGTCGGTGCGTGCCCGCACATCGGCTCCCTCGTCTAGTAGGTATTGGAGTATTTCTCGATTTCCCACCCGGGCGGCGGTCATAATCGGTGTCCAGCCGGAGCCGTTGGCCTGGTTCACATCAGCCCCGTTCTCTACCAGGAACCGCACCATTTCATAGTCCTCGTTACTGATCGCGTACCGTAACGGCGTGATTTCACCGCGGGACTCGGGAGTAGTGGCGTTGACGTCGGCGTTCGCCTCCTCCACCAAATACCGGACGATTTCCATGTGGCCTTGCTCAGCAGCCATGAGCAGCGGCGTCTTATCGCGGTAGTCCGTGGATTCTACCGGAACCCCAGCATTTACCTCTTCGCGTACTCCGGCTACGTCATTGCGATCCACCGAACGGTGAATCATCGAAATACAGGAGGTGAACGATACTATAGCCAGCAGAAGCGCGATGCGAGACATGATCTTCATACCCGCAGTATAGTCGCGGGCGCCCAGGGGTCACAAGGCTCTCGCCCCCGGAACCGGTGCCAGGCGATAGGCAGGACCGTCATTTTTCAGTAGTTTGACGAGGGTGAACATCTTCCAAAGAATGCAAGTGGTGGTATGGACGGCGCTGCTCCTACTGGCGGCGGGGGGCGCGGCACATGCTCAAGAGGGTGCACCATCTTCGTCGGCCGTGGACGCGCTGGAACCGATCCAAGGTCCCGCCGTAGCCCCCGCGGGTCCATTTTCCATCGAACAGATCGTGTTTGAAGTGGATGGCGCGAGTCGGCCGGGGCCACTGCTGCTCGCTTCCGGCCTGGAGCAGGGGATCCAGGCGGATACGATCGGGGAATTGGAAGAGATTCTCCTTCGAGCGCGACAGGATCTCATGAATCGCCGCGTCTTTGACGAGATCACGGTGGAATGGTCCGTAGTGGAGGAGCCGGAGGATTCTGACGCTCCCACCGCGGTGCAGGCGGTGTTTTACGTGAATGACGGGTGGACCCTGCTGCCGATCCCCTTCTATCGTTACAACTCAAATTCCGGCCACAATCCTTTCGTGGTGCTCTACTGGGACAATATCCTGGGAACGCTCACCGATTTCGGTGTGAGTGCGGGGTACTACTCGCGGAACTGGACAACCCCCTTTGGCTGGGATGTACGCCTCGATTGGCGGCGGGTGCGGATGCTGGGGCGACAATGGAACTTCTCCTTCGATCAGGAGTTTGAGACGTTTGAGCAGGCCAGTCCCGAAGGGGAGATCGATTTCGCCTATAGCGGCTATTCCACCCGCTTCGGTCTGTCCACCTCATTTCGCCTCAACGATTGGCTGCGGTACTCCATATCCCCCAATATCGCCCTGGATTATGGCTACGAGACGCTGGTGAACGAGAACTCCCGGTCGCTACCGGCGGACCGTGCTGCTGCGGGATTCGGCCACGGCTTGCGGACCGGCGGCGTAGACTGGGTGAACAATCTGCGTCGGGGGTGGTCGGCCTCCCTTTCTAATGGGATTTCCTACGACCCCGAGCAGCGCGACTGGCAGGCGGATATGCGCGCGTCCTATACCCGCCACTGGCTCCCACAACCGCGCGTCAGCCCCGGGGTGCGAGCGCGGGTGAGTCACCATTTCGATGGCGACAAACTCTCACAGGGTGGCATTATCCGAGGCGTTGCAAATAATCGTGTCTTTGGTGCCACCGTGGCGGCGGTGAACGCGCAGGTCTCCATTCTGGCGATCGATTGGACCCAGGTGATGGACATTCAGGTGGTGCCCTTCGTGGATTTCGCGGTTGCCCGCAAACAAGGTCAGTCGCTCGATGCGGATGATCTCTCGGTAGGGTTCGGTACTGATCTAGTGTTGTTTCCCGACTTCATGCGCGGGTTTCAAGGGCGGCTGAGTTTTGGATTAGATGCACGGGAGCTCATTGTGGGGCGTCCGTCGCAATTTCTGTTGGAGTTCTCTATCACTGAGACGCTTCAGCTCTGAGGATGGAACGGCACCCATGAGTCTCATGACAGCGCGCGCGACGCGAGCCTTCCGTTATGTAGTGCCGGTGCTGGTAATCGGCGCGTTCCTGACTACGGCGAGTGCCTGCGCCTCGGCGACGACGCCTCACGCGGAGGCGTATCCCGCCTATCGGCGGATGCGGGCGGAGTTGGAGCCGCTGACCTTTGATACCGTCTCCGACACACCTGCGATTCGCCGATACTATGCGGAAACGAGCCGAGGCGTGCCGGGTGTCCGTCATGATACGGGAACGGTTTCCACCTCGGACGGGGAGATGGTGGTTCACATCTGGTGGCCACCGGAGAGGGACCAGGTGCAGGGGACGGTGTATGTGGTGCATGGGTATCTGGCCCACCCCCTTCAGCATTCCGCGCTCATTCAGGAGTTACTCGAAGAGCGCTATGTGGTAGTTGCTCCTGAGCTCCCGGGTCATGCGCTCTCCGACGGACCCCGGGGCGCAATCGATGATTTCTCCGACTATGGGGCGTTCTTTCACACGGTCTCGCAACGGGTGGCCGGTCACGTGCCGCGGCCCTGGCACGCGGTGGGCCATAGCACCGGCGCCACCACCCTGTATGAGTTCATCCGGGAATACCGGGATCCCTTCGAGGCGGTGGTATTTGTGGCACCCCTGGTGCGTAGCCGATTCTACGGCTTCTCCCGGGTAGGCCGCTTTTTGAGCCGTCCCGTGATCGATACCGTTCCCACCGGATATGACGACCCTCTAGGTGTGCGCCGCATGCCGCTCTCCTGGTTTGATCGACAGGTGGAGTGGAATCGGCGGGCCCGGAAGTTTGATCCGCTGTATCGTCCCGTTCTGGTGCTGCAAGGCACCGCCGACACTGTAGTGGCGTGGCGCTACAACCGCAGGTTTCTTGAGGACGCTCTCCCCCAGGTGCGTTACCGCCTCTTTCCGGGCGCCGGGCACGTGCTGTTTCGGGAGTCTCCTGAGGTCCGGGAGGCGGCGGTGGAGACGGTGGTAGATTATCTCTCCGATCCGCGGCGGGGGGACGCAGGACCGTGAAGCGTCGGCCCCGGATGGTGTCGGTGATTATCCCGGTGTACAACCGGGAATCGCTCGTGGGAGATGCGATCGAGTCGGTTGTCGCCCAGACGGTTCCCCCGGGGTGGGAGTTGGAGCTGATTGTCGTGGATGACGGAAGTACCGATCGTACCGCGAATGTGGTGGAACGCCACTTGACGCGATTTCGCTCAGCCGGGGGCCGCGGTTCCCTGGTGATACTCCCCCACCGCGGGTATCCCGGGGCGGTTCGCAACCGGGGTGCGGAGATCGCTCAGGGCGAGGCTCTGGCGTTTCTCGACTCCGATGATCGGTGGTATCCGGGTAAGCTGCAGGCGCAACTCTTGCTGCACGGCGCCGCAGGGTGCAGAATCTCCCATACCCGGGAGACGTGGCTCCGGGACGGCCGCGTGGTGTCACAGCGCACGCAGCGCCACCGCCGCCGGGGTGACATCTTCGCAGACGCTCTCCACAAGTGCATCGTTGGCCCCTCAACCGTATTGATCGACCGTGCGCTCTTTGAAGAAAGCAGCGGGTTTCGCGAGGATCTTGAGATCGCCGAGGACTACGAGTATTGGCTGCGCGTGCTCGCCCGCGAGGAGATCTCCTTCCTGGATCATCCCTTTACTGAGAAACGCGCCGGTTCCTGGGACCAACTTTCGGAGAAATACGGCCAGATCGAAGCGTTTCGGATCGTGGCGCTCCGGGATCTGGTGGTCAACGAGCATTTCCTGCGCCAGGGTCTGTCGCTGCGGCACGCGGCGGCGCGGGAGATGCTGGCACGGAAGCTACTGATCTACGCGCAGGGTGCCCGAAAGCGGGGTCGCCGGGGGGAGGCGGCAGATCTCGAGCGTGAAGCGCACGGATATCGTGAGATTCTTTGACGCGGGCCGCTGCGTGAGATACTCTTCACCATATGTTACTGCTGCGCGGGACTGTGCTCGTGGGCGTGCTCGCGCTCCTCAGCGCCTGTAGCGCAACCCAAAACCTCACCCTCGATGAAAACGGCTCCGGCGACGCCGAGGTCCATATTACGATTGATCCGGTCTTTGCCGCGTACCTCACCGATCTATCTATGGGTATGGGCGGGAGTGAGGAGACGTCGATCTTTGACGTTGACGCGATTCGTGCCTCCTTACAGGCGCAACCCGGGGTCGTGGTGAATCGGGTTGAAACGGAGGGAACTCGGGAACTGCATGTGCAGGTGGAGTTCGATTCATTGGAACAGCTCTTGCGAGGACCGGGGCGCTCGGCGCACCGTTTCATTCGATTCGAACGGACCGAGTCCTTCAACCGGCTGGCGGCGGCTATCGATCGGGCGGCCATGGAGGAGATCGTGGCGATTGCCGGAATCGATCCATTTGTCTCGGATGCCTTACTGCCACCGGACGACGAAATGAGCGCCGCGGAGTATCGCGATTATTTGGGATGGGCGTTTGAGGAGTATGCGGGGGACCGTCCGATCGACGAGATCTTTCGCGAGAGTCGGCTGGCTACCACCATCGAACCCAGCGGGTCCGTGATCCAGGTGCGGGGTGGTGAGGCCCGTGCCGGAACCGTTGAGTTCGTCACACCCCTGGTGGACGCGGTCACGGCACGGGAGCCTTTCACCTATTCCCTGGTGTACACCCGGGAGTAATACCCAGCATTACCGCTCCGAGAAGCCGGCCATTTCGCGCATCTGGTGTGCCGGTCCCTCGTCCAGATCGGGATTTCGATGCACAATCGACTGCACCCCAGTAGCAAGGCCGTACAGATTGATAAATCCCGTGGCGTCGGCGTGGTCGTAGCTGGACTCCCCGAAACTGGCCAGATCCTCGATATACAGGGAGTAGGTGGATTTTCGACCGGCGATAATGATATTGCCCTTGTAGAGAACCACTCGCACCGACCCGGTGACATACTGGGAGGCGGTTTTCATATAGGAATCAAGGCTCTCCCGGAAGTGGGTGAACCATTTCCCGGCGTATACCAGCTCAGCGTACCGCAGGGCCAGCTGATTCTTCACCGCCAGAGTGTCAAAATCCATGGTGATCATTTCCAGTTCCCGGAGCGCGCGATGGAGAATGGTACCTGCCGGTGTTTCGTAGACGCCGCGGCTCTTCATACCGACCAGCCGCGTCTCAACCAGATCCGCGCGGCCGATACCGTTGGCTCCCCCCACCGTGTTCAGGTACTCCAGGAGTTCCAGGGCGTTCTTCTTTTCCCCGTTAATGCCGACCGGAACACCCTTTTCAAAATCGATAATGACTTCCGTCTCCGTGTCCGGGGCATCCTTGGGTGAGGTGCTGAGCTGGAACATCTCATCCTGGGGACGGTTCCAGGGGTTTTCCAGATCTCCACCCTCATGGCTCATATGCCAGATGTTCCAGTCGCGGGAGTAGATATTCTTCTTGGAGATGTTGCCGATGGGGATCTTGTTCTTCTGGGCGTATTCGATCGCATCTTCACGACTGCGAATATCCCACAGCCGCCACGGGGCGATCACGTGCAGCTGGGGAGCCAGCGCCTTGTAGGTTAGCTCAAAACGGACCTGATCGTTGCCTTTACCCGTACAGCCGTGCGCCAGCGCATCAGCTCCCTCCTGGAGCGCCACCTCCACCTGGTGCTTCGCCTGCAGCGGGCGGGCGATCGAGGTTCCCAGCAGGTACTTGCCTTCATAGATGGCGCCTGAGCGGAGCATGGGATACAGGTAGTCTCGAGCGAATTCCTCGCGGACGTCACGAATGATCAGTTTGGATGCACCTGACTTGAGCGCCTTATCTTCCATGGTGTCCCAGTCTTCGTCTTGGCCAACATTCGTACAGATACCCACCACCTCGGCCCCGGGATATTGCTCCTTGAGCCAGGGGATGATGATGGAGGTATCCAGTCCGCCGGAGTAGGCGAGACAGATCTTCTTTATTTCGGATGTCTTTTCAATCATGAACTTCTCCTCGTGTGAATCGACTGTAGGGTCTGAGTAAGGCGCTTTAGGCCTTCATCCATTTCTCTGCGTGAGATCACCAAGGGTGGGGCGATTCTCACCACATCTTTTCCTGACCGAAGCAGAAGTAGCCGCTGCTCCTGCGCGGAGGGAAGGATCTGGGGAAAGAGCGTTTCCTGATCCGATCCCAGATCGATCCGTAGTCCCCGCAACAATCCCCGTCCCCGCAGTTCGGTGACGAAATCGAACCGTTTCAGGAGCGCGGTAAGCCCCTCCTGGAGCTGGTCCGCCCGATCCTTCACCGTCGACAGAAATCCGTCGCTGGTAATTCGGTCAAGCACGTACAGAGCCGCCGCGGAGGTGGCCGGCCCCCCGCCGAAGGTGGTTCCGTGATCGCCGGGGTTGAGCTCACGGTTCACCCGGTCCGGTATCAGGGTAGCGGACATCGGTAGGCCGCCGGCCAGCGGTTTCGAGAGGCAGATGATGTCGGGACGCAGGCCCGCTGCACTGCTTCCAAAGAGCGTGCCCGTCCGTCCCAGGCCCGTCTGAATCTCATCGGCAATCAGCAGGACATCGTGGCGTTCAGTTACGTCATGCAGTGCATCGACCATCTCCTGCGAAAGCACGCGCAGACCGCCCTCTCCCTGGACCACTTCCACCAGAATCCCGGCTACCGTATCGTCCACCGCGTCCCGCAGCGCCTGGGGGTCATCAAAGGGCACCGTCTCGAAGCCGGGCACCAGCGGCTCGAACTTGGTCCGATACGCTTCGTTGGGAGTTGCCGAGAGGGCCCCCATGGTGCGGCCGTGAAACCCGTCGGAAAGGGACAGGATCCGATGGTGCCCCTGGCCGCGCCGCACGTAGGCGTAGAGCCGGGCGTATTTGATGGCAGATTCGTTGGCCTCGGCGCCGCTGTTGCCGAAGTGCACCGCCGTAAACGCCGCGCGTCCCACGGGAGTGGCGAGCTCCAACAGCCGGTTGGCCAGGGAGATACCCGGCTCCGTGGCGTACAGATTCGAGACGTGCACCAAGCGTTTCATCTGAGCGGCCACCGTCCGTGCCAGACGTCGATCTCCGTATCCCAGCGCGTTCACCGCGATCCCGGAACCAAAGTCCAGGTACCGGGTGCCGGAGGCGTCCCAGATCCAGACACCTTTCCCCCGCGCAAGCAGGGGAACCTGACGGGCGTAATTGCGAGCAAACGGCGTATCGTGAGTAGTTGCATGTGTAGGCATTGTCGTCTCCTTACCCGGTCTCGCGGTCCACGTGAATCGTCGTGCCGCTGTCGCCCGATAGCACGCGTGTCAGGTCGCCTCGGTGCACATACTGGCCGATCACCACCTCCTGCACCCCGGAGGTTACGGCAACCGCGCAGGAGCGGAGCTTTGCCGCCATGCCGTCCCGGACGATATCGGAGGAAATCAGCGTTTCCACGGTGGCCGGGTCGATCTGCCGTATTACCGCTCCGCTGTCGTCGAGCACCCCGGGCGTGTCCGACAGATAGCACAGCGTCGCCCCTTCCAGCGCTTCAGCGATCGCTTGAGCCGCCTCATCGGCGTTAATGTTGACTGCGTCCCCGTCTTCGCCGGTTCCCACCGTAGCAATAATTGGGAGATAGCCGGCAGCCAGTGCCACCCGCAGCACAGTGGGATCCACGCGGTGGGGGCGGGCGGTGCGCGTCTCCGTGACGCCGGAATCGTTGGGGAGGAGGAGGCGCCCCGTGAGTAGTGCGCCGTCGGCCCCTGTTAGTCCCAGCGCGGGTACGTTGTGCCGCTGCGAGAGCCGCACCAGCTCAGTATTCACCGCTCCGGCGAGCACCATATCCACCACTTCCATCTCTGCGGGGGTGGTGATCCGGATGCCGTCGCGGAACTGCGGTTCCATCCCCAAGGTGGTGCTGAGCGAGCTCACCGCTTTACCGCCGCCATGGACCAGAACCGCCGGACGGCCCACCGTCGCCAGTTCTTCGATGAGCCGCGCGGTGCACTCCGTATCGGCGGCTACCGTACCGCCGATCTTCACGATCAGCGGTCGAGATGCGTCGGTCATAACTCTATCCCGTATTCCAGGCCGGTCTCCTCAGGGTACCCGAAGTGGATATTCATGTTCTGCACTGCCTGGCCGGAGGCGCCTTTCCAGAGGTTGTCGATCACCGACAGCAGTATTACGTGCTGCTCCTCCAGCCGCCAGCCGATGCGAATCCGGTTGCTTCCGCGCACGTGGCGTGTCTCGGGAGGCGCCTCTCCGGTGAGCTCAACAAACTGTTCCCGCCGGTAACGCTCCTGGAGTGCCTCAACCACCGCCACCGGTCGGGACGTGGGAAGGACCGTGGTCACCGCCATACCCTGCTTGATCGGCGCCAGATGCGGATTGAACAACACCGTGGGTTCCGGGCCAGCGGGGTCCACCACCGATAGCAGCTGCTCCACGATCTCCGCCTGGTGACGGTGCTGGGTACCCACGCCGTAGGCGTTGGCGTTCTCGGTTCGCTCGGCAAACAGGAGATCCTGCTTGGCCTTTTTTCCGGCGCCGGAAATGCCACTGATCGCATTGATCACCAGCGGACCTTCGATGAGGCCGGCGACAGCTGCGGGAAGGACCGGCATTAGCGATGCGGTGGGGTAGCATCCAGGATTGGCAACTACCGCCGCTTCGGGCACCTGGCTTCGGTTCCACTCACATAAGCCGTACACCGACTGCTCTTGAAACTCCGGCGCCGGCGGCGCAGTGCCATAGGCGTTCGTAAAACGGGTGGCATCGGAGAATCGGAAATCCGCCGACAGGTCGATCACCGGTACGGAACCCAAGACCGGCGCGCAGACCTCCGCCGAGGCGCCGTGGGGCAGAGCCGAAAACACCACGTCCCCGGGATCGGCGAGCGCTTCTTCCGGGCTGAGAACGGTGGCATCCACGCCTCGCCGGAGGTGCCCCTGGGGCAGACCGGGATCCGCGTCAGTTACCGCCATGCCGGCGGTGGTTCGGGCGGACGCGGTGATCCGCGTTACTTCCGGGTGGTGGGCCAGGATTCGCAAGAGGAGCATTCCGCCGTAGCCGGACGCTCCGAGTACTGTTACGCGCATCAGTCATCAAACTCCGGTACCCGGGCGCGCAGGACTGCGAGAAAATTCTCCCGGGAGATATCTTC
>JAWOCO010000147.1:0-21124 GCA_046483765.1 Alkalispirochaeta sp.
GTTCGGAAGTGGCTGGGCGTGGCTCGTGGTCAACAACGGGAAGCTCGAGATCATGAGCACCCCCAACCAGGACAGCCCGCTCAGTGAAGGCAAGACACCGATTCTGGGACTGGACGTGTGGGAACACGCGTACTACCTCAAGTATCAGAATCGCCGTGCTGAATATATTCAGGCGTTTTTTAACGTCGTGAACTGGGATCAGGTGGCTAAGAACTTCGCCGCTGCCAAGTAGCAGGAGCGTTCGGTGGTGCCGGCGACCCCGGGTCGTGCGGTACCGGAAGCTACGGATACTTCGGAGCGTCTTCTTCAGAGGACGCTCCTTTCTTTTGCCCGACACTTTCAGTATGATTTAGGTATGACAGGAACGACTGATATCACCCAGGGGCGTTCGCAGTTTCCCGTACTCAGCCGGACGATGCGGGGCCATGACCTGGTGTATTTCGATAACGGAGCAACATCACTCAAGCCCGAATGCGTGGTGGATGCGATCACCGAGTACTATCGGGAGTACAGCGCCAACATTCATCGGGGCGTCTATGAGATGAGTGGCTACGCTACCACCCAGTATGATATTGCCCGGGAGCGGCTGCGATCGCTGATTAACGCGGACCCCACCGTGGGGGAGGTGATTTTCACCCGGGGCGCCACTGAGTCGGTGAACATGGTAGCAGGAGGATGGGGTCGCCGCCACTTGCAGCCCGGTGACGAGATCGTGCTGACTCCGCTGGAACACCATTCTAACATGGTGCCCTGGCAGGAAGTGGCAAAAGCTACGGGAGCCACCGTTCGCTATATTCCGCTCACTCCCGGAGGGAGCATTACCCCGGAGGCGGTGGCGGCAACGATCGGTCCCGCCACCCGGATTGTGGCCGTGACGGCGATGTCTAACGTAACCGGCTATATGCCCCCGGTCGACCTCATTACCGCTGCCGCGCATCAGGTGGGAGCCGTTGTGTTGTTAGACGGTGCGCAGTACGCCTCACACCATCCGGTGGATGTGGGGGCCCTCGATTGTGATGCGTTGGTGTTCTCCGGCCACAAGATGTGCGGCCCCACCGGCGTGGGAGTGCTCTACGCCAAGCGCTCGCTCCTGGAAGAGATGGATCCGTTTCTCTTCGGGGGAGACATGATCGAGCAGGTCAGTCTGGAAGGGTCCAGCTGGGCGCGTATTCCGGAGAAGTTTGAAGCGGGCACACCGAATATCGCCGGAGCGATCGGGATGGGGCGAGCCGCGGAGTTTCTCATGGAGACGGGCCTTGCAGGAATTGCGGCCCACGAACGCGATCTCTATCGCTATATGAGTGAGCGCATGGCGGAGCTGGACTATATCGAGCAGTACGGTGATGCGCCGGCGGATGAGCGCGGAGGCATCTTCTCTTTTGCCATGACCGGCGTGCATCCCCATGATGTGGGAAGCCTCCTTGATCAGCAGGGAATCGCGGTGCGTACCGGCTTTCACTGTGCGCAACCGCTCATGGATCATTTCGGCGTTACCGGCACGGTGCGGGCATCGTTTTACCTGTACAACACCCGCGATGAAATCGACCGGTTCGTGACCGCTCTGGAGCGGATCCACTCCATCCTGGCGTAGGTGGCGATGTCGTGGGAGGAGACGCTCCGCGAGGTCGTACGGCGCTACTACCGCGCCGGACCCAGTGAACCGCCGGATTGGGTCGCCCACGAGGGGCCCGGTTCATCGCCGGCGGTGACTCTGTCCAACGCCACCTGTGGTGATCGCGTGGTGGTGCATATGGCTCCCTCCGGCGAAGGATCGTCACAGCCCATGCGGGTCTGGCTGGATGTAGCGGGGTGTGCAATCTGCAAAGCCTCGGCGGAAATGGCGGTCCGTGCGGCACAGGCGATGTCTCCCGAAGAACTGGAAACGCTGGCACGGCAGGTGCATGCCAGTCTGGTACTCACCTCCGACTGCGAAAACCGGGGACTGGACCGGTTGTATGAGCTCACGCTGACGTCGATGGCCACCGTTTCCTCGCAAGATATCGAGACGATGCTCAGACTGCGGGATGTTCCGGGGCGACAGAGATGCGCCTCCCTGCCGTGGGAGGCGGTGCTCCACGCGCTGGACGCCTCGCGTTGACAGCTCACCGGTCATTCGCTAAGCTCGACCCGTCACACCAATCAAGGAGACCAACCATGTACAAAGTCGTCCTGCTTCGCCACGGCGAAAGTGAATGGAACAAAGAGAATCGCTTCACCGGATGGACCGATGTGGAGCTCTCGGAGAAGGGAATCGTGGAGGCCACCTCCGCCGGTGAAATCCTCAAATCAGAAGGCTTTCTGTTTGATATCGCCTACACCTCAGTACTCAAGCGCGCGATCAATACCCTGCATCTGGCGCTGACCAAAATGGATCAGCTCTGGATTCCGGTGGTCAAGGACTGGCGCCTGAACGAGCGCCACTACGGCGCCCTCCAGGGTTTGAACAAGGCGGAAACCGCCGCGGAGCACGGAGAAGAGCAAGTCAAGATCTGGCGCAGAAGCTATGACGTACCTCCGCCGGCCCTGGACCCGCAGGATGAGCGCTTTCCCGGGAAAGACCCGCGATACGCCGACCTCACGGAAGAGCAATTGCCGAAGACGGAGTGTCTCAAGGACACGGTGGAACGGTTTCTGCCGCTCTGGCATGAGACGATCGCTCCCACGATCACGTCCGGCAAGAAGGTCATTATCGCCGCTCATGGAAACAGTTTGCGAGCGCTGGTGAAATACTTGGACAACATCAGTGATGAAGAGATCGTGGGGCTCAACATTCCCACGGGAGTGCCGCTGGTGTATGAGCTCGACGAGGAGCTGAAACCGTTGAAGCACTACTACCTGGGTGACCAGGAAGCGATCGCTGCCAAAGCCGCTTCCGTCGCGAACCAGGGTAAGTCTACCTAAGGTTTCGTCGATGGCTGTCGAGGTCGAGCTCAAAGCGTGGGTGACCAACCCGGACGAGTTGCGCGAGCGGCTTCGACAGCTCGGCACGCCACAGCGACGGTACGTCAAGGAAGATCGGTACTTTGGCACCGGTTCTACTCCCGAAGACGCCCGGTACCGGTTGCGCTTTGACGACAACCGGTGGACGTGCACGTTCAAAAAGAAAGAAATCCACGACGGGATCGAAGAAAACCACGAGACCGAGTTTGACGTCTCCGATGCTGACGCGTTCGAGTACTTTCTGGCCTCACTGGGCTTGCAGTGCATTATCACTAAACGGAAGGAAGGGGAGTCGTTCCGGGTGGACGGAGTGCTGGCGGAACTGAGTTATGTGGACCATGTGGGGTGGTTCGTGGAGTTGGAGGTGATCCTCTCTGATGAAACCCAACCCAACGCGGTCGCCGACGCCCGAGCCGCGCTGATGCAGTTACTGCAACGGCTTGGACTTACCGCCGATTCCCTGGAGTCCCGGTCCTACAACCGCATGATCTATGAAGCAACATCTCAGGGCCACGTCGTTTCACGCGATTCTGTTTGATATTGACAACACCCTCTACCGGGACGATCACTACGCCCAGTGGCAGATCGATGTACTCATTGAGAAGTTTGCCGTCTATCGGGAGATTGCGCTTCCCGAGGCGCGGCGCCTGATCGAGGACACCCGGGAGGCGATTATCCGCCGTACCGGCAGACGGCCATCCCTGGGGAACACGATGGAAGAGTTGGGCATCTCGATCGCTCGCGGCGTGGAGTGGCGACGGGAACTGGTTGACCCGCACCAGTTTCTGCATCCGGATCCGGAACTGGCGCGTCTGGTGGAGCAGCTGTCGGTGCACTACCGTATCGCGGCGCTCACCAACAACCCCGCCGATGTGGGGTGGGCCAGTCTGGAAGCGCTGGGGATCGCCGAGCAGTTTCCGCTGGTGGTGGGACTGGATACTACCTGGCACAGCAAGCCCGACTGGGAACCGTTTGCGGCGGCGCTGGCCGCGGTGGAGTGTGCGCCGGAGAAGACGCTCATGGTGGGCGACCGCTTTGATGTGGACGTGGCCCCGCTGTTAGATCATGGCGGCTCCGGTGTGGTGGTTGAGTGCCGAGAAGACCTGTTTTTACTTCCCGACATACTTGAATCCGCGCAGCGAAGTAGCGTGCCATGAGCCGGGCGTACCGGGCGGCGGTGGAGTGTATTGCGCGCTGGACCGGCGAACGTCTGCGCCGGCGCTTTCCGCACAATCCGCAGATCTTCATCTGTAACGCCTCCGCCGGAACACGCCATCGGCATCGCACGGTGCGTGCGGTTGCCCGGAGCCGATGTGGTGGCGGCCGTGCCGGTGGGGTCGCTGGTGCCGGTGGGGCCGCTGGTGCCGGGAACGTCCGCAGTTCCAGTAGGAACGGTAGTGCCGGTACTACCGATAGGGCCCCGCCGGAACTGTGGTGGACCGGCAGCGGGGAAGAGGCGCGGGAGCGGGTTGCGGCGCGCCTCGCCGACGGAGACGCCCGGGAACCGGTGATCGTGAGTCTCGGCGGTGACGGAACGCACAACCACATCCTTCAGGCCGGGATCGATCTGGGGGGCTACGGTATCTTTCTTCGCCTCCCTTTGGGTAGTGGCAATGATGCTGCCGGGGTTGAGTCGCTTGAGCAGGCTCTAGATGATCTTGAGGGAATCATGACGCCCCGCTGGATTGCGGCCGTCCGCGTGGGAACCCCGCAGTGGTACCGGTTTGCCTTCAATATCGCCTCCGTGGGGCTGGATGCATACGTCACGCTATTGCACAACCGGTGGCGTGGTGTTCTGCCGGGTAACACCTACCGTCTCCTGGTGGATCTTGCGGTGCTGCGTTACGACCGCGCGTTACGGGTGGGGCCGCTGGCGTTGCGTGGTACCACATTCGCCGGGGAGTCGGTAGATCTCGGATCAACCTCCCGCAGCCTGGTTGCCATGGGGGTTAGCGGGAATCTCACCTATGGTGATCACATGCGGGTCCTGCCGGGAGCGGAAAACGTGTGCGTCATTGAGCGGGCGGGGCTCCTGGAGAAGCTGCGGATGAAACGACTGTTCTATGAGGGTCGGCATACCGAAGAGTCGATTACGGCGCTGTACTCCCTGAAGGAGCTGACAGGGGAGTACAGCGGGACGTTACCCCTGCAGTACGATGGGGAGGCGCGTTTCTTACGGGCGGAGGATTTCCCGCTGACGATGGAAGTGATCAGTTCCGCCGTGCGGGTACTGGCACCGGACCGGGTGTAGGCGGCGGAGATCGTGTAGCCGGCGGCGATGGTATCGGAGGCTGATCCGGCGAGGACAGAACCCAAGCCGCCTAAAACTCGTGAATCACGCCCTCCCGGGTAAATCCAAGAAACCCCAACTCGTCAACTCGGCGCTGGTGGTCTTCGAAGTTGTCTCCGTAGTGCACCAGGGACGTACGATTTCTCACCGATTCGGGAAGCGTGGCGATCTCTTCCAGGGAGGCGTGAATTCCGCCGGGAAACAGTTGAACATCGTGGAAGATGTGTTCCGCTCCCCCGGAAGGCTCGATCTCACTAATAAGATCCGTGTCGAACTGGGTATCACCGGAGAATACTACCCGCTCATCGATCACAAGGCCCACGCTGTACATCGCGTCACTCCAGCTCTCCGCCTGTTCAGGATAGTGGCGGGTGCGAAAGGTGCGGATATTGATACCGCCCACGGAGAACTCGTGAGCTTCGCGAGTGCGCTGAGGCACCGGTCGTGGCCGGGTTACGTTCCAGTAGTCTGTGAACCCTAGCCCCTTTCCATGCCGACGTTCGTTCATTTCGGCACCGCCCCGAAGCGATTGGTTCCAGAGAATACGTTGATAGCGCGGGGTGATGAAGATGCGCGGCTTCTTCTTGGCCACGTAGCGATTCATTAACATCAGCTCTTCGAGACCACCCACATGGTCCGCGTGAGAGTGAGTAATCAGAACGTTGTTGATATCCAAGACCGTGAGACCGGCGTCGCGCAGACCCCGATTGCAGGAGTTGCCGCAGTCCACGAGGAGATGGTCTTCACCTTTTACGATCAGCAGATTGGTCTGATTATGACGACGAGAGAAGGCGCTCCCGCATCCGAGAAAGTAGACCCATAACTGACCGTCGTTTTGTAGCGTAACCGACCGGTCGATAACTTGCATATTACCTACCTAAGGATACCTCGTACGGGGGAGAATCACAAGACATCTGACGGCTTGAACTCTCCAGGGTAGCAAATCCCCCGAAAACACCAACTCGCGGGCTCTGCCTGTACGAATATCGTATGCAACGGCAGCTCACTCCACTGCGGCGGGGTGGCGTTCTCGACGAAGTACCACTCTCCGGTGGCCACAGCCACCGCCAGGTTGGAGAAATCCGACTGCATTTCGGGCCGCAAGGGTGGTGCGGGTATCACATCTCCCGTGAGAATTGCGCTGCGCTGCAAGGCCATTTCCGTGAGGCCGATCGGGGACGGCGTGGGGCTGTCAAAGTCGTCCGCCGGGACCGGTTCAATATCCGAGACGCGGGATACCGCCCAGCCTCGGTCGGTATGAAACTGCTCCAGGGCGTTCGCATCACGCTGCATCGCGGTTCTGAGGGTGTCTCGGTCTGCGAGCGTTTCCGCGTCTTCCAGGAGATAGGTCTCCAGCAGCAGTATGGCAGCGTAGTCTTCAAGGAACTCGCGATCGTTTTGCGTGGCGCCCAGGGAGCTTCGAATCCATCGCTCATCAGCGCGTTGGTTCGTTTTCTGGAGTGCGGCGTACAGTGATCGGGCGCGGTCCAGCAGCGTCCTGTCACCGGTGGCGCGCCACGCTTCGATCAGGCCGATCCCGGCCAGCGCGTTCCAGCTGGTAATCACTTTGTCGTCGCGTTCCGGCTGCGGACGCCGGCGCCGGCGTTCCAGCAACGTGGTTCGTACGGTATCGGCGTCGAAAGCCGGCGGCTGATCGGCGGTGAGGATCAGATGGTGGCGTCCCTCAAAGTTTCCTCCGGGTTGAAGCTCGAAGGGGAGCGGCGTCTGATCGCCGAGAGCTGTGGTGAGTTCCTCGGTGGTCCAGAGATAGGTGGCACCCTCTTCATGGTCCGTATCGGCGTCGTGGCCGGAGGCGTAAGCCCCGGAGCTGAGCCGGAACGTCTCCTCCAACGCGGAAACCACCCCCCGCGCCACCTGGCGGTACTGCTGATTGTCGAAGAGCCGCGCCGCCTGCGCGTAGACCCACAGGAGCATCGCCTGATCGTAGAGCATCTTTTCGAAGTGAGGAATCGTCCAGGTGCGGTCCACGCAGTAGCGAAAAAACCCACCCTGCAGGTGATCATGAAGGCCCCGGCGCGCGATCACATCCAGGGTGTGGCGCAGGAAGCGTTCCGCCCCCTCGTGCCGGTAGGCGGCGACACCAAACAGCAGATACAGCAGTGAGGAATGGGGTGGGAACTTGGCGTCCAGGCCAAAACCTCCCCACTCGTGGTCGCCTCGCCGCACCAGGTTGTCCAAACGGTGCGTGAATCCCTGCGTTTCTCCCGGGTTGGGCGTCTTTCCCGGAGTGGGGTCGCCTGCCGCATCGGAGGATCCCTGCCAAAGATCGAAGGCGGGCAGATCGTGGCGCCGCTTCCGGTAGAACTCTAAGACTCGCTGCAGAATATCTACAAAACCCGGCATCCCGTTGCGCTCCGCCACCGGCATGTAGGTCAGGGCCAGCATCGGCTTCAACTCTGGGGTGAGGAACACGTTCAACGGCCATCCCCCGTGTCCCCGGGTGGCCAAGAGGAACTGCATGAGGAAGTGGTCGATATCGGGTCTCTCCTCCCGGTCTACCTTAATGCAGACGAACTCCGCGTTGAGCGAAGCCGCCACCTCTTCATCGGAGAACGCCTCCGCCGCCATCACGTGACACCAGTGGCACGTGGCGTACCCCACCGAGACAAACAGCGGCTTTCCGCTCTCCCGTGCCGCCGCCAGGGTCTCCGGGGTCCATTCCTGCCACCACACCGGATTATCGCGGTGCTGACGAAGATAGGGAGATGCTGCCTGGTCAAGTGCGTTTCGTTCAACCATGGGGCGAAACTCGTAGGTTACTGGGCAAAAGTCAAACCAAACCAGTAATATATTCCCATGAGACACTCCGTCTGGCTGCTGATCGGATGGGTGGCGCTCAGTGCAGCGCTTCCGGTCCGCGCGTTCGATTTTATGGAGCGCCCCGGGGCGATTCTGCTTTCCCCTGCACCTGAGCGGTTTGCGGTGGCCCGGGGAGGCATCGCCCAGAGTTCCTACCATGCCAACGTGTTTGCCTCCACGGAGATCGATCGATTTCAGGTGAACGCCGTAGCTCATCACGGAATCGTAGATGTGGCCCCGGCCAGAGTGAGCGCGTTCTACAGTACGCACATGCTCAACGGACCGGTGAACGCCGGTGATTCTCCGGGGGCGGAGGCTGCCCAGTGGATGATGAACGCGATCCAGTTCGAATACGGATTTCTGGGCAGCTGGGATCTCACCCGGGGGCGGCCTGCCCGCACCGCGGTGGTGGCGGAGTACTCGCGGCGCAGCTACCATCCACTGCGTAGTGGGTTTGAAGAACCGGCGGCGGATGTACTCCGAGCGGGTATCGTTGCCCGGGGAGTGCCGGGGCCCTTGTTTGAGGCGGTCACCACCGACTGGGCCGCCCGGTTCGCCTGGGCTGAGTTATACGAGTTCTGGGGCGCCCCTGGAATCGAACAACCGCGGGCTCGCTACACCCTTCACCTCGGTGTCGAGGCCGCCGTGGAAACGGGAGTGCCCGAGGTGCAGGGGTTCCTCCTGGCCATGCCGGACGTCATTCTGCTTCGCCAGGGTGGTGTGAGCGTGGACGTGGCACTTCAGGGCGGTGTGCGGCTGGGGGCCGCATCAGGACGGGGGGCTTCATCGGGACGGAGCGGCGGGCGCCTGGAGCTCTTTATTGATTACTATCGCTCCGCGGACACGGAGCAGCGTGTCGATCCCACCCCGGCGGAGCTGTTTGGCTATGGAGTCCGCTTCGTGCTGGAGTCGGTGAGATCCTGAAGCTGCAGGTTCAGCGCTCGGATCGAAATGCTCACCTCAAACACCAGAAACGCCATGGAGGCGGAAAGTAGCGCCAGGGAGAGGATAAAGACCACCTCCGCGGCCAGGATCAGATCAAAGAAGAGCAGCACCATGCACACCACCGCCAGCAGCAGACTTATCGCACCGGAAACCTGCATATTGCGAATCAGACCGATCCGGCGATGGAGGTTTTCTATTTGCATCTGCAGCGCCGGGCTCCCGTCGGTGCGCCAGCGTTCGTGCAGCCGCCGCACCAGATCCGCGTAGGAGATGAAGCGATTGGTGTAGGAGATAAACAGCAGCGAAATCGCCGGAAAGAGGAGTGCCGGTGTCGAAAACGTGAATTCCATGGCTCATCGTATCGCACCGGCGGTTACGTGGGAACGGCGATTTCGGCCCGATTGCGCCCGCGCTCCTTCGCGAGGTACAGGGCGTGGTCGGCCTGTTCTCGGAGTTCGGTGGCGGACCGACCATGCTGGGGAAACGCCGCGATCCCCTGACTGCAGGTGACCACCGTCCTCGCGTCGCCGCGCTCCCGGAGGAAGGGGACTTCCGTCACCGCCTGCCGAAGCGCCCGGCACAACGGTTCCGCCTCTTCCGGAGTCGTGTGGGGCAGGACAAAGGTGAACTCGTCCCCACCGTAACGTACGAGGATATCGGTAGAGCGGAACGCGTCGGTAATCGCCGGGGTCACCGCGGCGATCAGCTGATCACCGACCTCGTGACCATGCTCGTCGTTAATCGCGGTGAAATGGTCCAAATCCATCATAACCACCGTGAGTGGAGTGCCTTCCTGCTCGGCGCGGACGATCTGGTCGTCCAGGTTCTGGTCCAAGAACCGGCGGTTGTACAACCCGGTCAGATCGTCGGTAAATGCGCGGCGCCGCGCCTCCTCACCCCACTGGACCACCTCCGAAAGGAGTACGCTGGTATTTTCCAGCCGCTCCGCGGTGATCGCCAACATGCGGTACATAATACTGATCGCCGCCGTGGGCTCCGCGGCGATCAGCGCGGAGAAGTCATCCTCATCGAGACGGAGCACGGTGGCGGACTCCCGAGCTCGACAGGTGGCGGAGCGCGGTGCATGATCAAAGATCGACATCTCCCCAAGAAAGCTACCCGGATCCAGGGTGGCCACCGGTACTTCCTCATTCTGACCGGTCCGCACGGCGATTTCGATGGAGCCGGAGCGGACGATATACAGCGCGTCCCCGGGATCGCCCTGGGCAAACAGGACCTGTCCCTGCGGCAGTTCCTGGGCGGTGAGGCGGTCGGTGAGAATGCTCCGCTGGTGGTGGGTGAGGTCGGAGAAGATCGCGACTTCCGTGAGGAACTCCGATATATCGCTCAAGTCCGGGCCTCCTGGGAACTCCGGGTGTGATCGCCGCCCGCCTCCCGGGCATCGAACATGCGGCGGTAGGCGGTCTGCAGGAGGTCGTCTCCGGTAGCTTGGTCGGTGGACGACTCGGCAATTCCGATGCTGGCGGTGAGCGTCACTGCCGCGTCATGGGTCATCTTCGTAAGGTCGATGGCGTGGACCTGGTGATGAAGCTCGGTGGCCAGCTCCCGCGCGGTCTGCAGCGTATGGTTGGACAGGAGCCCCACCATCTCGTTGCCGCGGTACCGCACGGCGTGCCCCAGCGGAGAGACCGCCTCGCGAAAGACCCGCGCCAGCTCACGAATCGCGTAGTCACCGACCTCGTGGCCGTAGGTGTCGTTGATGTCCTTGAACCGATCCGGCTTAAAGCACAGTACGGTGGCAATCCCATCTGCCCTACCGGGAAAGGACCGCAGGGTATCCTTGAGAAAGGCGGTGTTGTACAGCCCGGTGAGCTTGTCGGTGTATACCTGGAGCCGGAGCTGATCGAGCCAGGCACTGTTCCTGCCGAGAAGACCGTTGGTTGATCGAATCCGTCCCGCGATATACGCCACCAGTTTTTGCAGGATTCGGGCAAAGATCACCGGTTCCTGGTAGATCACCGAGAGAAACGTCTCCGGTGATGCTGGAAACATGAGGAGGGTGGTGTCCTCCGGTGCCAGCGCGCGAACGCTCCGTTGCGTGTTGCGTAGCACATCCATCTCCCCGAAGGCGTCTCCCGCCACGAAGCGCGCCACGTCATGGGCGCGTCCTTCGTCTTCCACGTTTTGAATGATCGCCTCACCTCGTGCCACGATATAGAACGAACCGGCGCTGTCGCCGGGGGAGAAAATCACCGCATCCGCGGGGTAGTGTCGAAAATCGGACCACCGCGCCACGGCATCCCGCTCCTCGGCGTCCAGAGAAGAGAACAGTTCGGTCTGTGTGACGAGCGCATCTATATACTCGCGAGGTGATCGATTGGTCACGGCTCCCATAGTATTGCCCTGACGCGGCGGTGAGGGCAAGAGTGAATTAGATCGTCTGAAGCCAGCTTCCACCGTGCGCGGGGCGGTCGCTGACGTTCAGATTCTGGCCAAAGTGAAACGCCCCCAGCAGGGTCGCCACTTCTTCCCGCAACTGTGCCACCGCGCCGGATACGAGCTGTGAATCAAATCCACCGGCCTGCAGATGGTCGTTCCATTGTATCGCCACCACCCGGCTCAGCGCTTGTCCCAGATCAACTTTGCGGCGTTGCGAGATCGAATGGTCCACGGTGAAATCGAAGAGATCTCGTACCCGGTCAATTCCGCCGGAGGTGAGTGGATGGGTGGCGAGAAAGCGGGCCAGGTTGGTTTCCACCCCGCGTTTCATCGGTTTTAAGAACCCGTCGGCGATCTGTTGATAGATAATGTCGTTGGAGCCTTCGAAGATCTGAAAGGGACGGGAGTCGGTGGTGGCGCGGCCGGCAAAGTGGTCCTGCCGATAGCCCTTGGCTCCCACCAGTTGCAGGAGACTCTGTGACGCGCGCTGCATGTAGTCGCTCATTACCGCCTTGTGGACGTTGGCGGCGAGGCCTTCCTTCACCAGGTTCATCTGAATCCCTGAGCGAAGCGCTGCATCCCGACAGAACGCCGCGGCTGTGGTGAACCATCCCTGCAGTTGCGTGAGCCGCCGTTGTACCTGATCGTAGTGGAAGAGCGGCTTGCCTCCGATCTGGCGCCCACTGCAGTGCTCCCACGCCTCGTCCAGGGTGCGGCGAATAAAACCCAGCGCCATGCCGGGAAAGCGCATGCGGCTTCGGTGCAGGAGATCCTGCATCAGGCGTACCCCGCTGGTATCGAAGGAGAGCTTATGGTTTTCCGGCACGGAGAGGTCCAACTCGTTGTGACCATAGGGGATCATGTACAGGCCGAGATTGTGGTAGTACTCCTTCACCCGGATCAGCTGGTCCGGCTGACGGGAATCGATGAAAAAGAACCCGATGTCCCGATGTAACGATCCATCGCCATTTTTGCGGCGTGCAGTGACTAGCCAGTAGTCGGCCCATCCGGTGAGTCCGGCCCAGTGTTTTTCTCCCCGAATCGCATAGCCTCTGTCGGTGTTCTGGTAGTTTGTACGCATATTGAGGGCGTCGGTACCAAAGTCGGGTTCGGTAATCATCAGGCCCCCCAAGGCACCCTCGTTGCGCAACCGTGCGAATACGGGAGCCGCCACGGCGGGTTCAGCGTACTTAGCCATGGGCTCGCTGAACAGGGCACCGCTGATCCCCATCATCAAGGAGAGGGGGAGGGACTCATAGGCCGCCGCTTCCAGGACTGCCAGAATCTCGGCCGCGTCGGCACCGCGACCGCCATGCTCCTGCGGAATCGATGCATCCAGCGGCTTCTGGGCCAGAACCTCCTTTAGGATAAACGGAGGAATGCCCCGCTGCAGGTTCTGATCGTTCTGATCGATGCGATCCCGGAAGAGGAATCGCACCGTAGTGGAGAATCGTTGGAGATAGGTTGCAAACGGCTCGGCCTGGTTCATGGGGCAAGTGTAACCCGACGTCCCTGGTAATGAATACGGCGGCCGACCGATTTCCCGGCGTCCCGGTTACGGCTGTTTGCGCAGATCTCCCTTACGCTGCGGCGCGGGAAGGATCACTTTTCGCAGACGAATCGATTTGGGGGTTACCTCCACCATCTCGTCGTCTTTAACGAACTGAATCGCCCGTTCCAGGGTCATCGGCAGGATCGGGGTGAGAATCACCGCATCGTCTTTACCGGAGGCGCGCATGTTGGTGAGCTTCTTGGTCTTGCAGGGATTCACATTCAGATCGTTTTCGCGATTGTGTTCACCCACGATCATTCCCTCATAGACCGGCTCTCCCGGTGCAACAAACAGGAGTCCCCGCGGTTCCAGATTGAATAGCGCGTAGGGCACCGTCTCGCCGCTGCGGTCCGCTACCAGGGATCCGGTATGGCGTTCGGGAAAATCTCCGCGGTACTCCTCATATCCCAGAAAGGAGGCATTAATAATGCCGGTACCCCGGGTATCGGTCAGAAATTCGTCCCGGTATCCCAGAAGCCCCCGGGAGGGCACACTGAACTCCAGCCGCGCCCGGTTGTCCTTGTGACTCTCGTAGGCCAGCATGCGTCCCTTGCGTTTGGAGAGCTTTTCGGTCACCACGCCGGTGTACACCTCGTCGCACTCGATGTAGAGATGCTCGATCGGTTCCTGCTTCACCCCGTTTTCGGTGCGGAAGATCACGCGCGGGCGCCCCACGTTGAGCTCAAACCCCTCCCGCCGCATCGTCTCCAGGAGGATCACCATTTGGAACTCTCCCCGGCCCTTGACGATAAAGCCCTCTTTATTCTCCGTCGGTTCCACCCGCATGGAAACGTTGAGCATCGTTTCCTTTTCCAGGCGCTCGCGGATCTTGCTGGATTGCACGTAGGTACCCTCTCGGCCGAGGAGCGGGGAGGTATTGGGGGCGAAGTACATCGAAACGGTAGGCTCATCCACCGTGATCCGCGGCAGTGCCTTGGGGGCGGTCTTGGAACAGATCGTGTCGCCGATATGCACATCATCAACCCCGGCCAGAACGATAATGTCCCCGGGTTGTGCGGTTTCCGCATCCACCAGGGTGGGGCCGGCGTACGCCTGCAGGCGGGTGATATTGAGTGGGATCTGGCGCCCATCCATGCCCAGGCAGACCAGGGACTCCCGACTCTTGGCTGAGCCGTGCATCACCTTGCCCACTGCCAGACGACCCAGGAAATCGGAGTAGGAAAGATCCGAGACGAGCATTTGGAACGGTTCCGTTGAGCGGTACGCCGGAGGAGGAATCTCCTCCAGGATCGTGTCCATCAGAGCGTGGAGGTTGGTGGTCTCGTCGGTGAGGTTGTGTTTGGCAATACCGGCGCGACCGTCGGCGTACAGGATCGGACATTCCAACTGTTCTTCATCGGCATCGAGGTCGATGAGCAGATCGTAAATCTCACTGAGTACTTCCTCAGGGCGGGCGTCGGTGCGGTCGATCTTGTTGATCACCACAATCACGCGGAGAGAGGAGCGCAAGGCCTTGTCCAATACGAATCGGGTTTGCGGGAGCGGCCCCTCAGAGGCGTCCACCAGCAGTATCACGCCGTCCACCATGGAGAGCGCGCGTTCCACCTCTCCTCCAAAATCCGCGTGCCCCGGGGTATCGAGAATATTTATCTTCACACCTTTCCAGGCGATGGCGCTGTTCTTGGCGGCGATCGTAATTCCCCGCTCCCGTTCCAGGTCCATACTGTCCATGAGGCGTTCAGCCGCGTCCTGTCCTTCACGGAATACGCCGCTCTGGCGGAAGAGGGCATCTACAAGCGTTGTTTTTCCGTGGTCGACGTGGGCGATAATCGCCACGTTCCGCAGGGAATCATTGGTTGCGTCTTTGTGCATGACATGCAACGTATACTACCTGTCCCCTGGAAAGATAGTGCTTGACGTAATCTTGCCGGTGAAGTACAGTTCTTCTTGACCAGTCAGTTTTCGCGTTCGCTTGTCTTGTTCCTTCTTCGGTAGGCATAAAGATAGTAAAAGCATTTCGGACCACGGTTAACTATTTTTTTCGCCCAGAGCAGAAGGAGCATTCCATGGGTACAAAACTTTACGTAGGTAATTTGAGCTTTCAAACGCAGGAGCTTGACCTCCGCGACCATTTCGCACAGCACGGAGAGGTCATCTCCGCCAGCATCGTCACCGATCGCGACACCGGCCGCTCACGCGGATTCGGATTCGTTGAAATGGCTGATGAGGCCGGCGCCCAGGCCGCTCAGAGCGGTCTCGACGGACAGGATCTCGACGGTCGTCAGCTCAAGGTCAATGAGGCCAAGCCCCGCACCGACAATCGCCGTGGCGGCGGTGGTGGTGGCGGATACAACAACCGCTGGTAATTGCTGGTCGGCAGAATCTGTCGACGTGTAGTTTCCAAAAAAAGGCGGACCTCAGGGTCCGCTTTTTTTGTGTCTCCATCCCAGATTCACATCAGATTTAGATCATAAAATCTGCATCGGTGGTGGCGGCGGTCTGCAGACGGATTAGATCTCCCAGAGATTGGGTGAGAAACTTGCGAATGTGGTCCTGCATGCTATCCCAGAGAAACGCCAACGGCTCCCGACCCTGCTGGTTGGTCGCCACCGACAACGGCCCTTCCAACTCCGTCATAATGTCTAACAGCGCGATCGTATCGGGGTGGCGCGTAAGTTCGTATCCACCGCGGGCCCCTCGATAACTGCGCACGATGCCGCTGCGCTTCAGCGCGCTGAGAATCTGTTCCAGATAGTGCTGAGGAATTTCGTGGCGGGTGGCAATGTCCCTGATCTGAATCGGTCCCGAGCGGTAGTGGTGCGCTAGTTCCACCAGCGCGGTTACGCCGTAAATCGCTTTCGATGACAGTGAGAACACTGCGTTACCCTCGGCCCTGAGGCCGGCGCTGCACCGCTGCCAGCGCCTGGTCGATGTCGGCGATAATGTCCTCCACGTTTTCTAGACCGATCGCCAGGCGCACCGTTCCCGGAAGAATTCCCAACTCCCGGCGCGCGTCCTCAGACAGCTTGGAATGGGTCGTGGTGCGGGGGTGGGTGGCGATCGACCGGGAGTCTCCCAGATTGGACGAGCGACTTATCATCTGCAGCCGGTTAATGAACTCCATGGCCGCCTCCTCCCCTCCGTGGATATCGATCGTCACCAGGCCTCCTCCGCGGCGCATCTGCGCCCGGGCCAGCTCATACTGCGGATGAGAGGGGAGAAAGGGGTAGCGCGTGTGTGCCACCGCGCTGTGACCGGAGAGATGCTGGGCGATCGTCTCAGCGTTATCACAGTGGCGGTCTACCCGGAGAGATAGTGTCTCCAGACTCTTGGAGAGGACCCACGCATTAAACGGGGAGAGCGCAGGACCGGTTTGCCGTGCAAAGAAGCGAAGTTCTGCGATGAGGTCTTCAGGGCCGAGAATCGCACCTCCCAGGACACGCCCCTGGCCGTCCATGAACTTGGTAGCCGAATGGGTGACGATGTCCGCTCCCAACAGCGCCGGCTGCTGGAGCCAGGGGGTAGCAAAGCAATTGTCCACGATGAAGGTGGCTCCCGCCGTGTGGGCGATCTCCGCCACCGCGGCGATATCAATCAGCTCCAGGCCCGGATTTGACGGCGTCTCCGCGAAGAAGACTTTGGTCTCCGATCGCGTGGCAGCACGCCACGCCTGCGGGTCGTCCGGTGGCACGAAGGTGGTTTCCACGCCCCACCGAGGAAGGATCTTGGACAGGATCTGCGAGGTCGACCCGAAAACCGCCCGGGAACAGACGATATGGTCTCCCGCCGATACCAGCCCCGCGATCGCGGCAAACATCGCAGCCATTCCAGTGGCGGTGGCGATTCCGTCGGCGGTGTGCTCCATGGTGCACAGTTTGGTCACCAGTTCATCGACGCTGGGGTTGCCGTAGCGCGAGTAGACCAGTCCCTCTTCCTCCCCAGCGAAGAGATCGCGACCCTGCTCGGCGCTGTCAAAGACAAAGCTGGAGGTCAGATAGAGCGGTACGCTGTGCTCGCGGTGGGAACTGCGCTCCGCCTGAGTTCGGATCGCCTCCGTATCAAAGCCGTGGTGGTCGTTCATTGGGGTGCCTCATGAATCGTCAGGGTCCAGGTAATTTCAACGCTGCAGGTGAGCATCGCTCCCACGGAGCAGTACTTAAAGACGGCCAGGTCGAGGGCGCGATGTGCGGCGGCCTCATCGATCGTGCCCCACAGGTCAAAGTGGAGGTTTATCGCGGTAAACGGGGATGGGGTGCCGTCGGCGCGCTGTCCCGTGGCCACGACGCGCATGTCGGTCACGGTCTGGCGCTGTTTCGCGAGAATCGGTCCCACATCCATGCTGGCGCAGGATGCGAGCGCGGTGAGCGCGAGTTCCATTGGCCGAAATCCCAGCTGCTCACCGCCCACCGCGGGAGCCCCATCGATGGAGACGGTATTGCCGTCGGCATTTCGCGCCTCGAAATGGGCGGCCTGATTAACCCGTTGCAGTTCTACCTGAATTTCCATACCCCATCCTACCAATGCGCTGTTCACAAATCAAGATACTCAACTTATAGTACGGGTATGAGAGTTCTGACTATCGAAGAATGCATCGGCAATACGCCGCTGGTCCGCCTCCGGCGTCTGTATCAGGGAGCCAACCTGGTGCTGTGCAAGCTGGAGGGCGATAATCCTGCCGGTTCCGTGAAGGATCGACCGGCCTATCAGATGATCGTTGCGGCGGAGGAGCGGGGCCGTATCTCTCCTGGGGATACACTGATCGAAGCCACCAGTGGCAATACGGGGATCGCCCTGGCGATGGTTGCCGCAGTTAAGGGATACCGGCTGATCCTTATTATGCCGGAACACATGAGTGCGGAACGGCGGGCGTTGATGAAGGCGTACGGCGCGGAGGTAGTACTCACACCCAAAGACAAAAGCATGGAAGGGGCGATCGATCTTGCCCGTCAGATGGAAGCCGACGGGAAGGGAGTAATCCTGGACCAGTTCTCCAACCCGGATAACCCCGATGCCCACTATCGCACCACCGGGCCGGAGGTGTGGCGCGACACGGACGGGAAGGTCACCCACTTTATCGCTTCCACGGGCACCACGGGAACGCTCATGGGTAGCTCGCGCTATCTCAAGGAGCAGAACCCCGAGGTCCGCATCGTGGGAGCACGGCCCGACTCTCAGGGGGGTATTCCAGGAATCCGGGCGTGGCCGGAGGCGTATCTGCCTAAGATCTATGATGAATCTCGCCTGGATGAGAAGCGCGAGGTCTCCCGGGACCGGGCGGTAGCCACGATGCGGGATCTCGCCGCAAAAGAGGGTATCTTCTCCGGGATCTCCTCCGGAGGCAATGTGGCAGTGGCGTTAGACATTGCCCGAGAGCTCGACGAGCAGGGCATCCAGGATGCGGTGATCGTGACGATTATCTGTGATCGGGGTGATCGGTATATCTCTACCGGCGTGTTCCCCGCCTGATGAGCATGATGAGCCTGATCAGCCTCGTTACCGCGGCACCAGGACGCGACCCCACATCGGCGGTACCGGGACCTCCGGACCGCCGATTACTTCCTCATCCTGGTTGAGAGCATCCCGGTAGGTGCCGTGGGGGATCTCAACCTGGACGTCCTGGTCAGCGGCATTGACTGCCACCACCGTGGTGCCGCGACGAAACACGATCTGTTCGTTGCTCACGGAGAGCGGAGTGTAATCACCGCCGGCCAGCTCCACTACGCTGCGACGCAGAGCGGAGAGATGGATGATAGCGGCTTGGAGATCGGGATGCGATCCGCGCCGGGATAGTGTCTGCGGGGTCAGCTGCGGGCGTAACGGCCAATCGTCATCTCCCTTGGTGCCCGTCACTCCCACCTCGCTGCCGTAGTATATCGCCGGTGTTCCGGGAATTGTGAACAGGAGTATATGCAACGGGTAAAGGTGGCGCGGGTCAGTGAGGGTTGAGGCGATGCGCGGGACATCGTGGTTATCCGCAAAGGAGAGCAGTGACAGCCCCCGGTAGATGCCGCCTGCGGCAAACTGGCGTTGCAGCGAGTGAGCGATCTCATGGTAGTTGCGATCATTGTGAGATGAGTAGAGTCCCTTGTACACCTCATAGTTGGTGGTGCCGTCCAGTTTGTCCGGACCGCAGATCGCGGCGTAGTCGCCGTGCACCATCTCCCCGTTTAACCAGAACCTTCCCTGTCCGAAGGGACGGTGTCCCCGGTAGCGATCGTCCACCACGCGGCGGAGATCCGGCCACAGAGACGGGTCGATCACATCCGCTGCATCCAACCGCACTCCGTCAATATCGAACTCTTCGATCCACTGCGCCGCGGCATCCAGCACGTATCGACGGGCATCCGGCTCGTTGAGATTGAGCTTTACCAGGTCTCCATGGCCGTCCCAGGTAGCGTAGTCCACGCCGTCTCCGGCGGGACCGGGGCGATCAAAACGGAGTTCGGAAAACCAGGAGCAGTAGGTTGAACGCTCGCGGTGCTGGAGCACATCCTGAAAGGCAAAGAATCCGCGCCCCACGTGGTTGAACACCGCGTCCAACAGTACGCTGATCCCGGCGTCGTGGATCTCGGCTGAGAGCGCTGCAAAATCGGAGTTACTGCCCAGCCGCGGGTCGATGCGGTACAGATCCAGCGTATCGTATCCGTGAGAGGCGGAGCTAAAGATTGGTCCCAGCAGTACCGCCTGTACTCCCAACTGTTGCAGGTGCGGAATCCACTGTGCCACGGCACGGATATTTTCCGGAGCATCCGCAGCTACCGGCTCTGCCGCCGGGGCTTGCTCGTGGGGAGCTCCCAGCACGCCTAACGGAAAGAAGTGGTACACGGGTCCACAGAAGAGTAGCGACTGGCCCTGATCCGGAACTTTCTGGGGGTGCGAATTGTGCGACATACACGCTCCTTATGGATATACAATATACCGACCGGTAGGTATAGTCAACCGGGATTCAGATTAATCAGAAGATGCCGTAGAGAAACGTCTGCGCCGCCAGCACCACCGTCGGGCTATCCGCCGTGACGCCAGGGTGTTCCTCGGTGACAAACATCGACAGGGCGATGGCATGCCCTAGGAACACGGTGGCCAGGAACTGTTCCTTGCCGATGAGGTTTCCATGGCCGCCGGCGGCGGCGGTGAAAAACTGGACCAGGGCGCTGTGGATTCGCTGTAGCTGCGGTGTGCCTACCTGTCCGAACACACCGCCCTGCGGTGGATAGAGCATCTGGAGAATGATCTGAAAGCGCGCGGCCTGCTCGCGGGAGAACCACAGCACCGCCACAAATAGGGCCCGTACATCGGAGACGAGATCCCCGCTATAGCGAATCTCCTCCTCCGTGCCGGGATCCGATGGGGAGGGGGCGGCGGCGAGCGCCGTAATAAACGCCGATGTGGCATCTCGGGCCACCGCGGCCAGCAGCGTTTCCTTGTTGCCGAAGTGGTAGTACAGCGAGGGCTTGGTGATCCCCGCGGCGGTACAGATCTGCTGAATACCCACCGCTTCATACCCGGATCGGGAAAAGAGGTCTTGTGCGGCGGTGAGGATCGTCTCTTTGGTGTTCACTGCTCTCGTCCTTAGCTCTCGTCCTTAGGTTTCTTCTGTGGCTCTCGTCTGTGGCTCTCGTCTGTGGCTCTCGTCTTTGTGAGGATTCTACCACAGGGTATCGAGAGTTACGCAGGACGGTTAGCCTTGACAGCCGCCGAGAAAGGGAGCAGAATTTATCCAATGAATGAACTAATCGGTGTGCAGTGGTGACCGGTAATCAGGCGTACCAGAAATCGATCAACCTGGCGCTGGTGATGCGGGCGATCCGCGACGCCCCCGGTATCAGCCGTACCGAAATTGCCGCCACCACGGGACTTACCAAGTCCACCGTGGGCAATCTGGCGCGGCAGCTCGGTGCGCGGGGACTCATTCGGGAGTCCCGTGGCCAGGGAAGGGCTCCCGACGGTGTCGATGCTCCCAGCGGCGGTGCGGGCCGACCGCGGGTGGGGCTGAGGATCGCAGAGCAGGCGGCCACGATCGTCGGTGTAGAGCTCCGCCGGGATGCGGTCACTACCGTCACCCTGGATTTAGCGGGTGGGGTGGTAGACCGGCGCAGCGCGCGGTCCACCGCAGATCGAGCACCCTTCCGGACATTGCAGGAGGCGTGGGAGCGAGCCGGCACGCTGCTGCGGCAGGAGCCCCCGCGCCGCTGTGCCGGTGTGGGCGTGGCGCTGCC
>JAWOCO010000167.1:0-13290 GCA_046483765.1 Alkalispirochaeta sp.
CTTTGCCCCCAACAGTCCCGAACTGGAACTTGACCAGTCCACCGAAGACGGCCGCAAGAACATTTCGGTACTGGATCGTCTGGTGGAGGTCTTCGATAAGTACAGCTCCTACGAGATCCGGGTGGAGGGGCACGCGGTAAACATCAGTGGTACCGAACGGGAAGAACGGGAAGAACTCCTGCCACTGTCAAGCTCTCGGGCGGAAACGGTCCGGGAAGCGCTGATTGATCGCGGTATGGACCCGGACCGGATCACCATCGTGGGGCGCGGAGGTAGCGACCCGATCGTGCCGCACACCGACCTGGAGAACCGCTGGAAAAACCGACGGGTAGAGTTCATTCTCATCAGATAGTGTGCTATAGTCGCGCCATATGGCGTATTCGAATAGTGCTGCCCTCCGGGCAGCGCTACCCGTAGGGTATCGTTCTCTTCTGCTGGTTGTGATGGTCTGCCTGCTGGCAGGAATTCCCGGCACCGCCCTCGCGGAGGAACTCGTGGGGGGCACGGTTACCGAGATCACGCTGCAGGGACTGCGCAGGACGCGGGAGGAGGTGGTCTATGACCTCCTGGAGGTTGAGGTGGGCGACCCGGTTACCCCGGAACTGTTGCTCTCCATCGAGGAGACGCTCCTGGACTCGGAGCTCTTTGCTACCGTTGAGGTCACCGGTCGAGCCGTAGCCGAAGAGGGCGTGGAGGTGGTGATCCTCCTCGATGAGAAGTGGACGCTGATACCGATTCCCTTTTTTAGTACCAACGGCAGCACCTTCCAGGGCGGACTCATCCTCATCGAGACTAACCTGCTGGGTCGCAACAAGCAACTGATCTCCGCAGGGTTCTTCGGCAATGACGGGGTCCGCGGCTTTGTGGCGTTCGCGGATCCGGCGGTGTTTGGATCTCAGTGGAGCACCAGCGTCAGCGCCGGGGCGGGACGCAACGACACGGAGCGGCTCCTGCCCGATGACACACTATTGCGCTCCTTCGAGTTTGATCAGCAGCGCCTGGGCGTCAACCTGGGATACAACTTCACCCGACGCGCCAACGTCACCGCGGGACTGGGCTACGAGCGGTGGCGCATTATCTCCGGGGAATCGCTGGAAGATACGCAGTTCCTGGAACCCAGTATCTCAGCGGAGTATGACGGCACCCGACCCCTGGATGTGCTCCGGGTGGGCCCGCAAGTCCGCCTCAGTGGCCGCACCGTGACCTATCGCTCCGGGTGGGAGGTAGCGGCCCGCGGAGAGTGGGCGCTGCCGCTCTTCGCCACCCACCGTTTCCGAATGGTGGGCTCCGGGGCGATCGGTGAGATGCCCACCGTAGCGGAACGGGTGATCAGCGGCGACGGGTATCGGACGCTTCCCTTTCAGGCGGTATCCGCCGACAGCTGGGGCAGCGCTTCGGGCATTTACGACCTACCGATCGTCAGTGCCGGCTGGGGCGCACTGGTGCTCTCCCACTTCTGGGAGTTTGGGGGGTACACCAATGAGGAGGTTGATCCACGCCTGTTCTACGGTCCCGGTGGAGGATTTCGGGTCTACATCCGGCAGGTGGCGATTCCCGCCCTGGGCCTGGACGTGGCCTATAACATCCCCGATGACGGATTTGTGTTCAGCTTTTCTCTTGGCGCACAGATGTAACATGATAATTGAGGCGAGGCACCTTTGAGACAAGGAGACTATCCGGTGATTTTGATCGAGGGACAAATTGGGGTTGGAAAGACAACGATCGGAGAGATCGTGCAACAGCGCGCAGGGGTCCCCCTGTACCGGGAGCTGGGCAACCCCGACACGCTGGCCCTGTTGGATCGCTTCTACGCGGACAAGCAGCGCTGGGCGTTTACCCTGCAAATCCATTTTCTGAACGAACGCTTCCGCATGATCAAGCAGATCTTCCGCGACGGTGGCGGCATCTTGGATCGCTCGATCTTCGGGGACCGGATCTTTGCGGAAATGCTCAACGCCGACGGAGATATGAGCGATGAGGAGTTTCGTACCTATAGCACGCTCCTGGACAACATGCTGGAACACACCCAGCGGCCGCACCTGCTGATCTATCTCGACTGCGGCGTGGACACCGCCCTGGAACGGATCAAGAAACGTAATCGCGGACTGGAATCGGGCATTCCCCGGGACTATCTAATCGGACTGAACGAACGCTACCTCAAGTGGTATGACGCCTACGACCTGTCCCCCAAGATCTTCGTCAACACCGAAGAGTTTCACGTGGATAATCCCGACCAGCTGGAGCCGGTGATTCAGCGTATCCTCGACGCAATCGGCCCCGACTATGGTACCGGCGAGGGACCCGAGACCAACGAGCCCAGCCGGCCTGCGTCTCATGCCTCAAGTTGACAGATCACACTCCGTGACCCTACCCTTATAGATACTGGTTCCGAGAGAGTGCGGGGCCCCACGAGCGGTCCCGCCGCCGAAGGTGCAAGGGGGCGACCTGGCCAGGCGCAGTCCCGAAACTCTCAGGCAAACGGATCGGAATCGGGCGTGCACACTCTGGAGAGTCGGGATTTGCCGCGGTAGTTGCTCGGCAGATTTCGCACCGACGGGGAACGCCGTATTGTTGTGAGCCTCGGCTCTGAGCCACGCCTCGCAACCCCACGGTTAATCTCTCAGGTCACCGGACAGAGTATTCAGGCCATAAGGAGCCGATATGCACGCACACGCCAAGAAAACGAGTCTCTACCAGTGGCACGCCGACCACGGCGCTCGCTTTACCGATTTTGCCGGCTGGGAGATGCCGGTGCAGTATCCTACCGGCACAGTTACCGAACATCACGCCACCCGTAATTCCGTGGGACTCTTTGATATCTCCCACATGGGACAGGTGCGCGTCGCGGGAACGGATGCCGCCGCCTGGCTGGCCTCCATGGTAACGGCAGACATCACCACCCTCGCCCGGGGAAGCTCATCCTACGCGCTTCTGTGCCGAGAGGATGGGGGTGTTATTGATGACCTGTTTGTCTACCGCACCGGTGAAGAGACGTTTCTGGTGGTAGTGAATGCCGCCCGCCGCGCGGAAGATGTGGCATGGCTCACCGAGCATCTCCCCGCCTCCGGCGTAACCCTCACCGATGAAAGCGATACCACCGCAATGCTCGCGGTGCAGGGGCCCCGGGCAGCCTACCTGGCAGCAGAGGTACTCGGTTCACGGGTCACCGATCTCCCGCGCTTTGGTATCATGGCACTCAGCTACTCCGGCGCCACCCAGCCGGTCACCCTGGAAGCGGCACGCACCGGCTATACCGGTGAGGACGGACTGGAGATCTTTCTCCCGCACACCGCGGCGGAAGCGCTGTGGGCCGCCCTGTTTTCCGCGGCGGAACGGCGCGGTATTTACGCGATTCCCGCCGGTCTGGGCGCGCGCGACAGCCTCCGGCTGGAGGCGGGGTTTGCCCTGTATGGCCACGAGCTTAGCGAAGAGCTGACCCCGGTGGAGGCGCGGCTCCTGTGGGCGTGCAATTTGGAGCATGATTTTATCGGTCGGGACGCGATTCTCGCCCGAAAAGCGGAAAAACCTGTCCGCAATCTTCGTCGCCTGGTGATGCTCGATTCCGGTGTGCCCCGGGAAGGCTACCCTGTATTCGACGAACAGGGCACCGAGGTGGGGACGGTTGTCTCCGGTGGTCGGGCACCGTCACTGGACGCCTTTATCGCCAACGCCTACGTGGACCGCACCGTCCCGGCGGACGCACCACTACAGATCGGAATTCGATCCCGAAAATCGGCGGCGCGCCAGAATAAGGGCCCCGTGTACAAACCCGCCTACCACCGATTGGCGGCGGCGCCGGAGATCTTTGACCGTGCTCCGGAGTATGCCCGTCGCCATCTGGGGCCGCGGGACGCGGACGTGCAGGAAATGCTTACCACCATCGGCGCATCCTCCATGGAGGAGCTCGTGGAAGCCACGCTTCCCGCGGGCCTCGGCCGAGCCGCGCCGTTAG
Source organism: Alkalispirochaeta sp. (assembly GCA_046483765.1). Taxonomy (GTDB): domain Bacteria; phylum Spirochaetota; class Spirochaetia; order DSM-27196; family Alkalispirochaetaceae; genus Alkalispirochaeta. The sequence continues at coordinate 3,953 of JAWOCO010000167.1, forward strand.
CGATTCCCCGGGCTCTCACCGAGGACCAGCTCCTCTCCCGGCTGCGGTCGATCGCCCAGCACAATACCCCCATGCGCAGTCTCATCGGTCTGGGCTACGCCGACACGATCACGCCGCCGGTGATCCAACGGGACATTCTGGAGAATCCCGGGTGGTATACGCAGTACACCCCGTACCAGGCGGAGATCTCCCAGGGACGGCTGGAGGCGCTGGTCAACTTCCAGACGATGATTATCGAGCTCACCGGCATGGAGATCACCAACGCCTCGATGCTCGATGAGGCCACCGCTGCCGCGGAAGCGATGACGATGGCGATCCGCTCCTACCGGAAGAAGGCCGACCGCACCCGCGTGTGGGTGGATGACCGCCTGCATCCGCAGACGATCGCCCACCTCACCACCCGGGCAGCTCCCCTGGAGGTGGAAGTCGTGGTGGCCCCGGTATCCCAGTGGAACCTGCAGCCCGGGGATGTGGCCGGCGTGGTGCAGTATCCGGACACCGATGGATCGATCCGGGACTACCGCGAGACGGTGACCGCGCTCCACGAGGCGGGCTCCCTGGCGATCGTAGCCACCGATCTCCTCGCCCTGACGCTTCTATCCGCTCCCGGAGAGTGGGGTGCGGATATCGTGGTGGGAAACTCCCAGCGCTTTGGCGTCCCCCTGGGCTATGGTGGTCCCCACGCGGCGTTTCTGGCCACCAAGGAGTCGCTGAAACGGCTCATGCCGGGACGCCTAGTGGGAATCAGCAAGGATCGAACCGGTCGTCCTGCGATGCGTCTCGCCCTCCAGACTCGAGAGCAGCACATCCGCCGGGACAAGGCCACCAGCAATATCTGCACCGCTCAGGTACTCCTGGCGATCATGGCCTCCATGTATGCGGTGTACCACGGGCCCGACGGACTTCACCGTATCGCCAGTCGGATCACCGTCCTGGCCCACGCGCTGCGGGACGTGCTGAAACAGCACGGGTTTCCCGTGTTGGACCGGGACCTGTTTGATACGGTCACCCTCACCACGGATCACGTGACGCAACAGCGCCTCATGGCGGCGGCGGAAACCGTCGGGTTCAACCTGCGGGCTCACCCCAACGGACATGTGGGAATCGCCCTGGATGAGAAGAGCACCGTGGAGGAACTGGTAACGCTGGCGCGGGCGTTTGGCATCGATACGGACACCACCGCCATGGAAGGCGCCGCCGCGGCCACCCGCTATCGGCCGGCCCTCACGCAGGAGCGCACCAGCAGCTACCTCACGGATCGCGTATTTCACGCCCACCGCAGCGAGACGCAACTGCTGCGGTATATCACCACCCTGCAGAGTAGAGACCTGTCGCTGGCGCAATCGATGATTCCCCTGGGCAGCTGCACCATGAAACTCAACCCCACCGCGGCGATGGTGCCGATCACCTGGCCGGAGTTTGCCTCGATCCACCCCTACGCTCCCGCCTGGCAGGCCGGTGGCTACCAGATGCTGGCGGACGAACTCTCCGCGTGGCTCAGCGATATTACCGGCTTCCACGGGTGTACGCTGCAACCCAACAGCGGCGCCCACGGTGAGTATACCGGGCTCATGATTATCCGCTCCTGGCACCAGAGTCGTGGCGACCACCATCGCCGCGTATGTCTGGTACCGGATTCCGCCCACGGCACCAATCCCGCCTCCGCCACCATGGCGGGCATGGAAGTGGTGGTGGTAAATAGCGCGGAAAACGGCGATATCGACCTGGACGATCTGCGGAGCAAGGCAGACGCCCACCGTGGAGAACTGGCGGCGATGATGGTAACCTACCCCTCCACCCACGGCGTGTTTGAAGAGGGCATTCGGGAGGCGATTGAAATCGTCCATGAGCGCGGCGGACAGGTCTATATGGACGGCGCCAACATGAACGCCCAGGTGGGCATCACCAGCCCTGGAGATATCGGAGCCGACGTGTGCCACCTCAACCTGCACAAGACGTTCGCCATTCCCCATGGTGGCGGCGGCCCCGGTGTGGGGCCGGTGCTCACCGCTGAACACCTGACCCCCTTTCTGCCCGGCACGGTGGACAACGCCGGTCCCACCGGAGTCATCGTGGGAGCTCCCATGGGCAGTGCCGGAGTGCTGCCGATCTCCTACGCCTACATCGCCATGATGGGTCCGGATGGCTTGCGCCGCGCCACGGAAACGGCAATTCTCAACGCCAACTACATCGCCGCCCGCCTCAAACAGCACATACCCGTGGCCTACACCGGTCGCAGCGGATTTGTTGCTCACGAGTGCATCCTGGACTTTCGGAAGATCGAAAAGGAAACCGGCGTTACCGTGGAGGATGTGGCCAAGCGCCTGGCGGACTATGGCTTTCACGCCCCCACCATGTCGTGGCCCGTCCACAGCTCGCTCATGGTGGAACCCACCGAAAGCGAGGACAAGGCGGAGCTTGACCGCTTCTGTGACGCCATGCTGGGCATCATGGGAGAGATCGAAGAGGTCCGCACCGGCGCGATCGCCCTGGAAGACAGCCCGCTCACCTACGCGCCACATACGCTGGAGGACGTCACCGGGGAGTGGGACCGGGCATACACGCGGGACCAGGCCGCCTACCCCGCACCCTGGATTCGGCAGAACAAGTTCTGGCCGGCGGTGGGTCGGGTAGATAACGTCCACGGGGACCGTCATCTGGTGTGCAGCTGCGCGCCGCTGGAGAGCTATCGGGAATCGATCAGTGTCGGTACACTGTCCACCGGCGCCCATGAAGGATGATGTAGCAGAGTATTACAATCGCAATACCGCCTCGTTTCTCCGCTTTGGTCGCGGCAGTCGTACTTCGGGGGCGATCCATCGCGCCCTGTGGGGACCGGGGGTCACCTCCCAAGGCGCCGCCCTGGACTACATTCACACCCGTATTATCGCCGCCTTCCGGGAGCACCTCCCGGCCGGCGCACGGCCCCTGCGGCTGGCCGATTTGGGATGTGGAGTGGGCGCCTCCATGGAGCGTATCTCCCACGCGCTAGAGGCCGAGGTCAGCGGCGTCACGCTGAGCTCGGTGCAGCAGGCGCTGGCGGAGGCACGTTGCCGGAGAAGCGCGCAGCGCTGCCGGGTTCTCGCCGGGGACTTCACCGATCCGGAGGTCCTGGCCGAACTCACCGGAGCGGGCCTGCTGGATGGAATCTGGATGATCGAGGCGTACAATCACGCCGAAGATGGGGAGGCGCTGCTCGCCGGTATCGCCGGGGCGCTGCGTCCCGGCGGAATTCTGGCGATCTGTGATGACGTTCCCGACGCCCGCTTGGTGGAGGGGCCGCTCACCCGCCGTGAGGCACGGTGGCGGCGAGAGTTTCTCCGCGGCTGGCATGTCCACACCTTCTGGTCACCGGAAATGCTTGAAGCGCGCGCCGAGAAGCACGGGCTGGAGGTGGTGGGACGCGAGGAGTACAGCAACTATGTGGCGGTGGATCGTCCGCGGGATGTAGCGGTGCGCGCCCTCATGGCGCCGGCGCGCCTCTTTGATCTCCAAGGCTCCGCGTGGGAGAACATGCGCGGGGGAAACGCGCTACAGCAGCTCTCCAAACCGCGGCTTATACGCTACGGAATGCACCTCTTCCGCCGTCGCTAACCGGAGCCGCGGCCACCGTCTCCAAGAATCGCACCGCCCCCGCCATGCTTCGTTCCCAGGAGTGAAACTGTTCGGATCGCTGTCGGGCTGCCCGGGACATCGCGGTCAGGGTCTCGGGATGGTCCAAAATCTCGCTGATCGCCCGGCGCACCTGCCGTACCGATCCCGGGCGCACCAAATAGCCGTCGGTCCGGGGGCGTACGATATCTCGTGCCCCGCCCGCGGCAGGGGCGATCACCGGAATCCCCCGGGACAGCGCCTCCAGGAACACAATCCCAAACCCCTCATACTGGGAGGGCACGGCAAAGAGATCGGCGTTCTCAAACTCACTCTCCAGCAGGTCCACCGGCACTCTTCCCCGCAGAACGACGCGATCCGAAATCCGGTGCCGGCTGATCTTCTCCCGCAGCAGCTCGGTGTAGCGGGTATCCACGTTGGTATCGCCCACGATGGAAAGGTGCACCTCCGGCATGGAGGCCACCGCATCCACCACCGTGTGAAAGTTCTTGCGGGGAATCACCGATCCCACCGATAACAGACGCAACGAGTTTCGCCGCGCCGCGGTCGAGGAACTCCCGATGGTGCCGGCAGGCGTAAGCCGTGGCCCCGACGGAGAAGACGGCCGTGGCGATGGAGTTCCGTCGCCGCGCCCGTATCCCGCGGAGTCGCCTCCGGGAAACGCCACCGCCGAGGGTCGCCGCACCCCGGAGACCCGCTGCACCCGACCCAGCGTGACACTGCTATTACAGAGAAAGCTGTCACAGCCGCGCAGAAATTCCCGCTCCCACCGGCGGGAACGGCGAGGTGCGCCGGCCTCGTCCGAGCGGAGATGGTGCACCAGCCCGGTCACGTGCACCCCGGGCAGGACCGAGGCCAGCGCAGAGAGCCAGGGACCCACCGCGGCGTGGTTCAGTTCGTCGATAATCACCAGATCCGGGCGGACCTCGGTAAGGCGGGCGATCGTGGCGAGATCATCGGTTCCCCGGTGTTCCGCCGATACGCTCCCCCCGGCGCGAACCGCTCTCAACGTGCGGCGACCGAGGCGCCGTTGCCGACGGTAGGTAAGATCCGGCGGCTGCGAGACAACGGTCACCCGGTGCCCGGCGGCGCGCAGGGACCGAACCAGACGCTGATCATAGAGATATCCCCCTGACGGCTGGTCCAGGTCTCCGAAAATTACGAGGGCTACACGCATACGGCGGTGAGCTCGCTCAGGAAACCGGCGCCGTGTAGGAGGCTTTGGCCTGGTCGTGCTCCCACATCGTCACCGTTGCCTCACTCACCGTGGAGGCGGAGAGCGCGGGAACGATATCTTCCCACGCGACCCGGGCAAATAGCTCAATGCTGGGATTAGTATCGGCGAAGGCCGGCGTATCATTCAGGGTCTGATCACGGTAGCGGGACACAAACCCATCCAGGCGCTCCTCGATTTCGACGATGTCCACCATGTAGTTGTGCCGGTCCAACGATGTACCGGATAGCGTCAGCTCCACGGTAAAATGGTGCGAATGCTTCTGGTTCTCCGGCCCCCAATCCCCACCGATCAGGTAATGCTGCGCAATGAAATCGCGAATCACCGTTACACTATACGTTCCGTTTTGCATGTCACTCCCCTTTCTACTGTAAAGCTGCCTAATAGCGAATCGCAACCCACGGTTCCACTCGGATGCCCTGGGAAAGCTCACGAAAGAGGGCATCGAGCTCGTCCAGCGTGATATCTCGCCGCGCCAGCCGAGCCAGCCCAAGCCGCGGTAACAGATCCCACACGATCTGCGAGCGCCGCTCGTAGTCGATACGTCCCGCCACCGATAACGGAATCGTGCTGACCTGGCTGGAGATCAGGCGGACCCGACTCCGGTGGAACCGTCCCCCCAACGCGAGTTCGGCCTCCCGATCCCCGTACCACGACCCCACCACAACGCGCCCACCAAACGCCATCTGCTGCAGGATGGAGTTCAGCACCGACGCGTTTCCTGTAAGCTCCAAGCACACATCGAAGCCCTCGTAAGTGCCGCGGTACCGACCAGGATAGGCCTGGAGGTGCGCGTCAGCCTCATCCAGAGCGGCCACCACCTGCACCGGCACCCCCACCGTTCCGTCGCCCACCGTTCCGTCGCCCACCGGAGCCGACGGTACCGGCGAGTCCTCCTGGGCATGGCCGTTGAGATACCGGTGCGCCCACTGTCTGCGGCGCTCATCGGAATCCACCAGCACCACCAGCCCCGCACCACTGCGCTGGGCGATCGCCGCCGCCAGCATCCCCACGATACCGGCGCCCACGATCATCACCGCCTCACCAGGCAGGATACCGGCGTCCCAATGGAGAGACAGCGCCGTCTCCGCGTTGGCGTAAAGCGGCGCACCGTCCGCATCTATGCGTTCTGGAATCGGCAGCACACTGTTCACCGGCACTACTGCATGCGTGGCGTGGGCATGGAACGTATAAACGCGGCGCCCCAACCACTGCTCACTGTTCACCGCTGACCCGCAGAAGGAGACCCGCCCGGTAAGGATATAGCCATAGCGCAGCGGATACGGAGCAGCATCATCCGCTTCATCTGCATCATCCGCATCATCCGCATCATCCGCATCATCCGCGCGCCGCGCATCATCCGCGCCCTGAGCAGCCCCGCCCTGCACTGCCCCGTCCAGGCTCATCGCTTGCGATGCGGCGCCGGAGTATACCAGGTATTCACTCCCCGGGCTCACGGCTCCCCACTCGGCCTCTATCAGTACCTCGTCAGGCCCCGGCAGGTCCACCTCCTCACGGATCACCTTCCCGTGAAACGGTGCCTCGATCTCCCAGGCGCGCCGCTGCACGCCCACTACCGCTCCTCCCGCTGGAGCATCGAAAAGAGGAGGTCGTCACTTCCGACGCGAAACCGTCGCGTGGCGCATCGCCGACAGTAGCCTTCCACCAAGTCCCAGGGAAACGGACGATAGCCATCGAGCATGTGCGGAGCGATGGTGACCGCCAGGGCGTCCCCGGTCATCGTGGACAAAAACGACCGCAACACGAGACCACCCCCCTCTACCATGACGCTGTCCAGTCCCAGACCGTACAGACGTTCCAGGGAACCGCTGAGATCGATCCCGCCCTGCGGGGCGCCGGCCACCGCCAGCACAGTTCCACCAGCCTCCGATAGCACCTCAGCGGCGGGAGCACTGCGGCGAAGCGCCTCCTCCGTGGTGACCACCACCGGCCCCGGCCGTCCATCACGGCGGGCTTCAGAGAAAATACGCGCGGTCGGGGGACAACGCAGCTGGGAGTCGAGGACTACCGGACGCGGGCTCTCGCCGTCAACCAGGCGCGTGGTAAGGCGGGGATTATCGGCGAGCACCGTATTAATACCCACCATAATCGCCGCGTGCTCCGCGCGCAGCGTATGCGTGATGGACAGAGACTCAGCACCGGAGATCGCCGCCGGCTCACCAGAGCGCTGGGCGATCGACCCGTCGGACGTCTGCGCCCAGGAAAGCGTCACCCACGGCCGGCGGCGAGATGCCGCAGGCGGGCGGCGAAAAAAGACTGAGGCGAGATATTCTTCAACTGATTCAGCGACTTGCAGTTCGTCCAAGGGAACCACCACCCCCGGTCAAAGGCTCGCCGAGATCCATGAGATGATTCATCCGATGGACCTTGGTAAGCAGGTACTCACGGTTATTATGGTTCACCAGGTTCGGCTCAATCGCCACGCGATCCGTGACGGTCACACCGAGTCGGGTTAAGTCTTCAATTTTGGCGGGATTATTGGTGAGCAAACGAACCGAGCGAATCCCCAGATCCTGGAGAATCAAGGCAGCTACCGTGTAATCACGACTGTCCGCCTGGTGGCCCAACAGCAGATTGGCATCTACCGTATCATGTCCCTGATCCTGGAGCACATACGCCTTGAGCTTATCGGCGAGGCCAATGCCCCGTCCTTCCTGGCGCATATACACTACAACGCCCCGTCCAGCCTCACTGATCATTTCCATCGAGCGGTTGAGCTGCTCACCACAATCGCAGCGCTGGGACCCCAGCACATCGCCGGTAAAGCATTCACTATGCACCCGGACGAGAATATCTTCACCCTCGCCTACATCGCCCATGACAAAAGCTAAATGCTCTTTGTCATCCAGGGAATTGGTGTAGAGACACAACTCGAACTCACCAAAACGGTTCGGCACCCGCGCACATGATGTACGATCCACAGAAGGTTTCGCCATAGCATGTAAAGTACCCTCTCCCAGATTCATCGTCAAACCTAACAGAAGCCTAACTTTGTGAAGAACCGTGCTGTTTGAGCGCCGCGATAAGCCCCTCAAAGGCAGGCGTCAATTCCGGGCGCACCTGGCAGATATCGTTGTGCGCGTCCAACACGAAGGAACTATCCACATCATGGCCGGAATGGCGGGGCATATGCTCCAAAAACTGCTCCTCCATATGGTGCAGGTTTTCATCTTCTATAATCGTAAAGTAGTTCGTAAGCTTCGTCTTATCGATTACGTTGGCCACCGAATCGGAAAGATTACACAGCGCCAGACCCCCCCCATCGGTCCGCTGCTGCTTGTGCAGCCGGATCAGCGTCCCGATCGTGGTACTGTCGATGTAGGTGGTGTTATCAAGATCGATAAAGACGGAACTCCGGGGGTGCTCGTGGGTCCACTCATCCACATGTCGATACAGCGAGTACGCCTCGGTGGCGGTGACCCGCCCAGTTATGAAGAGAAAGAGCTCCCCCTCATTGCACCAGAAATACATGCCAGCATCTGAAGACATACCTGCTCCTACCCCAAAGCATACCAGTGCCCCGGTCCTTCGTGAAGGACTTGCCGAAAACCGACAAGATAGGGTATGTTTCTCCCGTTGCGGGCGTATAACTCAGTGGGAGAGTGCTACCTTCACACGGTAGAAGTCACTGGTTCAAATCCAGTTACGCCCAGGATGCTCGGTGTTGGGATCGTTCCTCGGACTCCGTCCTGCGGTACGACCCGGATGCGAGCAGGTGCCGCAAGGCACCGACCAGCCCAGTTTGCACGGGGACGTGCCAAGTCTGCAAGCTGGTCCCCGCTTCGCGTCGTCCAGTTACGCCCAATAGGCTCACCTGAAGGAGCGCCGACCCTGTCGGTGCTTTTTTTGTGTCTTTCAATCAATTCTATACTGAACCATCCGGTTCTGGTCAGTTCATCCGGTTTCCCAGCGGGCAAGACCGGATCGACGGGGATTTTTAGGGCGGGGGCGGTAATTTCGATCTCCGCCCTGATCTACCCCTCCGCTCTCAGTAGCCACTCCCGGAGATTCTGGTTCGTAATTCCGCCGCGGGAGATCTTTTGGTACTCATCAAGGCTGAGCACGATCTTCGGGTGGTTATCAGGGATGCGCTCGAGGACCGAGAACTCGCGTTCCTGCGTTTCGGCGGTTTCAAGCGTCAAGCACACCTGGATGTACAGCCGCTGTTCCTGGCGCTCAGCAATGAAATCGATCTCGCGGTCGTCAAGCCTGCCAATAGCAACGCGATACCCACGGTGGAGGAGTTCCAGGAACACGATATTCTCAATTACGCCACTGATATCACCGTCCCGATATCCGAGGAATCCATGGCGAAGCCCGACGTCGCCCGCGTAGTACTTCTCGTAGAGTTCCAAATGACGTAGGCCTTTTATGTCATACCGCAGCACCTTACGAATCAGAAATGCCTGCTCTAGGCAGCTCAGATAGTGGAGGACCTTGTCCACGCTGGCGGTGACTCTTTGATTCTTGA